>CADCRJ010000167.1 GCA_902803735.1 uncultured Spirochaetaceae bacterium | reverse complement strand
TTGACTATGCTTGGTAACTGCCCGACAAAAACACTAAAGTTTCAAACCAGAACTTGCAATTCCCTTTACGAAATGTTTCTGGAAAATTACATAAATTACAATCATCGGAATGACTGCAATAACAGCCGCTGCCATCATCGTAGGATATTCCGTGCCGTATTGTCCCTGCATTTTTGCAAGACCCGCCGAGAGCGTTGTTGTCATTGAGTTTGTGCAGACAATCATAGGCCACATCAAGTCTTTGAAAGCGAACAAGGCTGTAAAGATTCCCAATGCAACCATCGCGGACTTTGTGAGAGGCATCATTATGAAGAGAAACCTTTGTCCAACGTTGCACCCGTCAATGTTTGCAGCCTCTTCCAAATCCTTGGGCAGATTCTCAAAAGCTGTTTTTAGAAGATATGTACCGAATGCTGAGACCATACCAGGAAAGACAAGACCGCTTGTTGTGTTGAGCCAGCCGAGTTTTGATACCATAAGGTACTGCGGGATGATGAAAATCTGTGACGGAATCATCATCTGAATCAACACGAGGGCGAAGAGGATGTTTTTTCCTGGAAATTTAAGGCGAGCAAAGGCATAGCCTGCAAGCGTTGCTGTAAGACACGCACATACAATACGGAAAAAAATCATCAGCAAGGTGTTTTTGTACAGAATGAAAAAGTTGTACGATTTCCATACCGTCAAAAAGTTTTCCCAATGCCATTTTGCCTGTGGAAAAAAGTAGAATGGGTCAACAGAAATTGCTTCCTGATTAGTCTTTACAGCTGTAAGAATCATCCATGCAAATGGGATAATCATTATGAAAGACATTATGATGAGTGTTCCATAAACTATGTAATTTGAAATAATTGTAGAGCACGATTTACTTTTCATTTTTTGCCCCCTGTTGCAGTTACGAATTTCTTCTCAAGCTTTTGCATAATGACAGTTACAATCATAATGAAAACAACAAGCAGCATTACAAGAGCAGAGCCGTAACCCTTGTTGCCGTTTCTGAACGCGTAAGTGTAGAACAGATAAACGGTTGACTGAACATCTTGCAAAGCTACGTTCGTTATATCCATTACCATGAACATAAGGTCGAATATCGTAAGAGTTGCAATGATTCGCGTCTGAACGATAAAGAATGTCGTATTTGTCAAAAGAGGTATCGTAATATGGAAAAACTGGCTGATTCCTGAAGCTCCGTCTATGGTGGCAGCCTCATAATAGTCAGATGGAATTTCCTGAAGGGCTGAAAGGAAAAGAACCATGTTGTAGCCGATGATAGACCATACACCGATTACGCCTACAGAAATCCATGCTATTTTAGGATTTGAAATCCATGCTATATGTGTTCCAAAGAGATTATTTATAAGACCAAACTGCTGGTTGTAGAGCCATTTCCATACCATTGCTACTGCGGCAGGGGCACAAACCATAGGCAGAAAGAATATTGTCCTGAAGAATGATTTACCTGTTAATTTTTTATTGAGCAATACAGCCAATACTAAGGCTATTGCAATTCCAAACGGAACTTCTATTATCGCATATTTAATTGTGTTTAAGAATGATTGCCAGCTTTCGCTTTCACTCAGAACGGCTGCATAGTTTGCAAGCCCTACGAATTTGTTTCCTCGTCCAAAGTCTCCTGTTTTACAGAATGACTGATAGATTGTATTAAAAACTGGAATGAAGTTAAGTATTATGAGACCTATAATTGTCGGTGCAACAAATGCCAGCCCCCAAACTGCCTCGTTTTTTGCAGCCTTAGTCATCTTTGTTTTCGTGAACATCTTTTCTCCTGATAAAAAATCTCCGCTGACGTTTTTGCTAAAGTTTCCACTTGGAACATTATGTTTAGCCAGTTCTTATAGAAGTGGAAACAAGCTGTTAGAGAAGTTTCGCCACATTTAGTCTGCGAAACTTCTCATGCGAACTTTTGTTCCGCGAACACTTGTTCCGCGAACACTTGTTCCGCGAACTGTTGTTCGTTTTACTCTGCTGCAATAGCCTTTTCGATTATTGCCTGAGAGTTCTCACAAGCTTTTGCCATAACTGCTGGGTCAGAAGGATTCTGCCATGCGTCAAGGAATGAGCCTTTCTTTTTGAGGGCATCTTCCCAAACTGGTGTGTTTCTTGTGTATGGACGGAAGAAAAGAGAGCCTTCTTCTTCGATTTTTGTAAATGCACTTACGTCCATTCCTTTGAATGCGTTTGCGAACTCTGCTGAAACGCCGTACATACCACCCATTGTAACGCCAAGCTGTGACTGCTCTTTCTGTCCCTGCTCAGAGCAGAAGTAAGCTATGAGACCCCATGCAGCGTTCGGGTCTTTTGTATTGTATGATGCAGCCCAGCCCAAACCGTTGTATGAAGACCAGCGTTCGTTCTTCTCGCACTTGCCATTGCCGTTCAAGTCTGCATAAGGAAGCATAGCCCAAGCATAGTCATTTGCGTTCTCTGCTGTATAGAAGCTGTTGATCATCCAAGAACCCTGTGTAATCATTGCTACTTTTCCAGATTTGAAGAGTACGTCGTTTGAAGTCTCAGAAACTACAGTCTGTGGAGCAGATACTGTAAGCAATTTTCTTACCATTTCCATACCTGCTTTGCCTTCTGCAGAACCGAGTGTTGTTCCTTTATGGTCGTCCGTAACAACTTTTCCGCCGTAAGAATAAACGATGTTATACCATCCGTCCTGATTGTTTGATGTGTCAAGCGCAAAGCCGTAAACGTCGCCGTTAGAAGCCTGTGTGATTTTCTTTGCAGCTTCGTACATATCCTCATAAGTCCAGCTGTCTTTTGGATACTCAACGCCATATTTGTCGAAAATTGCCTTGTTGTAGAGAAGGGCGATTGTATCGTGGTCTTTTGGAACAGCATAGATTTTGCCGTCTTTGCGTGTGTAAAGATTCTTTACGCCTTCGTAGTAGCGGCTCATATCAATGCTCTTGTCTGCAGTAATGTATGGGTCAAGATTTAGTAGCAAGTCATTCTCCATGTACATCTGAACAGTGTTTGAGTGCATCCAGAATACATCTGGCATCTGTCCACCTGAAGCACCTGCCTCAAGCAATGTCCAGTAGTTGTTCCAGTCTACAACTTCAATGCTTACTTTTACGCCTGATTTTGCACTCCATTCATCGGCAATCTTCTGCAATCCAGCCTTCTGGTTGTTATCCCAAATGTTTACCTTAATTAAATCTGTTTTGAAGTCGCCCCCAAGCTTAACTTCCCCAGTTGAAGATTTTTTGTCGCCACAGCCTGTAAGTGCCGTAAGAGACATAGCAAGCAAAGCAGCAGCTGAAAGTAATTTAATTTTTTTCATAGTTCCTCCAATTATCAAATTACTATTTTTGTCAGTTTCAAAAGTCTGTTACCGTCTGAAACTGACTTTTGGAACTTGTCTATTTTAGTGTAGCACCGAATTTTCAGTTGTAAATGAAATAAAAGTTTTAATTTTATATCATTTTGTTGCATTATGCGAGAATTTGATATATGATAATCTAAAATGATATATGCATGTATTATTTCCTTTGTAAACTTTAGTTCCTATCGGGGCATACCCTTGTTTTTTGTGGACTTTGGATATTTGCAGAAAGAAAATCTTTTTTAAGATTATTTTATATATCACTTTGTTATTTATTGAGGCACGGATGTAAATTATGGAGAAGGATAATTTTTATATTTTTTCTAGCGAGAATTTTGTTGATCTTAATCTTTATCAATGCGGTTGGGAAAAATGTTCCAGCGGACATTCTTTTGGTCCTACAACCCGTAATCATTATCTTTTCCATTACGTTGTAAGAGGCAAGGGAACCCTTATGGCAAATGGCTTAAAAGGCTCTGACAATGTTTTTCATATAAGCGGAGGGCAGGGGTTCTTGATTTTTCCTGGTCAGATTACTACCTACTTTGCGGATAAGGACAATCCGTGGGAATATACGTGGCTGGAATTTGACGGGCTTAAAGTAAAAGAAGTGATAGATTTTACAAAAATGACGATTGAAAATCCTGTTTACACAACGACTGACCAAAAAAGTCGCGAAGCATTGCTCCATGAAATGTCTTATATTTCTCATAATCCGAACGAAAGTCCGTTCAATATTATTGGGCATCTTTACCTTTTTATGCATTATTTGACGACTTCATGCAAGCGTGACGGAATTATCAGAACCACAAAAATGAGCGATTTTTATATAAAGGAAGCTATTAATTTTATTGAGCAAAGATTTATGCAGGATATAAGCGTTGAAGATATTGCAGAGCTATGCGACCTTAATAGAAGCTACCTTACGAAAATATTCAAGCAGAGCACAGGAAAATCGCCAAAAGAATTTTTGATAATTTACCGAATGTCAAAGGCTCAGACATTGCTTCGGAATACAGAGCTTTCAGTTGCCGATGTTGGAAGAGCCGTAGGGTACAATAATCAGCTTAATTTTTCGAGAGCGTTCAAAAACTTTTGCGGAGTTTCGCCAAGCCAGTGGCGAGATAGCGCAGAGCGTTAAACCTTCTGTTCTTTGTCTTTTGCGTACAGGCTCAGTCCGACAAGCACACAGCCTTGTATATATGGAATCTTGTTGCTGTTGAGGTAGGCAATAAGCTCTTCGCTCTCAGCACCTGGCTGAATCACGATACACTTGAACGGCTTTTTGCATTCCTGAATAAGCTTAAGTCCTTTTGCTGGATTTATACACAAATCGATTATGTCGATGTCATCTGCAATGTCATTAAAACTTGCTAGCTCTTTCCCGACTGAATGAACCGTATAACCGTGCTCCAAAAGACCTTTCTTGATTTTGTAAGCGTATTTTTCTTCGTTAAGCGTGTCTCCTGCTACGGCAAAAACACGTTGCTGCATGATTTCTGGTAATTCCATGAAGAAAGTTTAGCATAAAAGGGAAGGGGATGTCTTTATTTTTGACATTGCAGAAAACTAAAAGGTCGAATGTTTGTACCCCTCCCTTTTGCTGTACTTTTACTCTACAAAATCGCGGTTGAGTTTTTTGAATTTTTCCCAAACTTCGAGGGCGAGTTTTACCGCGTCCGTGTAATTTTCGTGCAGCACGGACTTTCCGTTCGCGTTACGGAGCTTGTACTTGCCGTCTTTTGTGTGCTCAATCATCGGAACGTGGGCATGTTCGCACACGCTGAACCATTTGCCGTTAATCTGCTCTTTATGCCACTTAAAATTGTTTTTCATTTTTTCACCTCAAGACAAAATTACTCTGAAAAATCTGCTGTTTGTCCGTTGCAGCGTTTCAAAAAAATGCAGCCGCAACTTCATTTAAGCCGTTAACTGATAGCTTCCCTGGGAATCGGCGTATTTTTTCTGAATGATTTCGTCAATCGTCACGCCAAAAAGTTCTGAGAGTACAATGAGATTGTCTACAGTGGGAAGATTCCTGCCGTTAAGCCAAGCGTAAATCGCCTGCGGGTAGTCGAATCCAAAAATCGATTGCAGCTGCCGCACGGTTATTCCGCTTGCGTCCATAAGAGATTTGATTTTTTTGCCGGTTGACTCTACGTCAAGCACCGGTCTTGAAAGATTGGTGATGCGATTCATGCCCCTACGCCTCCCTCATATTGAAGCGAAAAAAGCCCCGAACCACAGCGATTGCCCGCTCTCGGCAACGACAATCGGCTTTTATGATGTGTGTTGTAAGAACAATATAGAAGAAAATCGAATCTTTGTCATTAAACTTGTGATTTAAAAAAGCGAGTTTTCTGAAAGAAAACTCGTTAAGCAAGCGATAGCTTGCGACTCATTAAACTTGTAGTTTAAAAAGCGATTTTTCTGCATACCTACGGTCTAAAACGCAATTCTGGACTGTCACCCCGAACTCGCTTCGGGGGCTCCTTTACCATGTCTAATGTAGATGCCGAAATAAATTCTGACAACCGTTTTTAGACTGCCCCCACAGATTTAAACCACAAGTTTAATGCGGTTGCTTTTAAGTCACGCTACACTTTTTTTATGAGACCGACAAAAAGCAAGCTAAAACTTCTTTATTTTAAGAAACTTCGTGCAATTGAAAAAAGGCAATGGCTTTTAGAAAAACAAGCCAGGGAGTCCCGTGAATATGTGGAAATTCCGCGGACGCTCGTGGGATTCAAAGTGTGCCTGACTCTCATAGATTCTATGCGGAACAAGGACGAAGGGCTTTCTGAGGCAATTGCCGTTTCGACGACTTTTTTGAGATTTTCTGACAAACCGTACAGGCTTTGCAATTTTAAATCCAGCCGAACGATTTTTGACGGAGATTGGCGATTTTGGCTCAACAAAAGTGAAAAAATCGAGGCGACGTTTTTTAAAAACAAGCTCTATCAAAAAGGAAAGCTTGAACTCTTGGACATCTCGGAAGACACTTACAAAAAACTCTCGCCGGCAGCAAAAAAATACTTTGTTCAGGGCGTTCTAAAAATTGACCGTTACGGGCGGTGCGTTTATGTATATCATCCGCACATTCCAAAATCCTATCTTCGGGAATCAGAAGAGAAACTCTATTGGAATCAACTCGCCATACCGGATTCAGACGCACTTTCCGAAGCAAAACGCCTCTCGAACTGGCTCAACTACAAACGCCAGTGCGAACTTTGGCACTACGAAGGCTACCGCACGCGAAGTTATTACCGCTGTGAAGGCAAGGACGAACGAAGAAGAGAGCGGTACAAACTCAAGAGTGAATTACGTAGGCTTCTGGAGGAATATTTTCGTGTGGAAAAAGAGAGCGAGGATGGTGACAAATCTAAGGAGCAACTTTAGATTTGTCAAAAAAACTCGAAATTCGACCTAATAGCAAAAAAATCCTGATGATTGTATACTCACTGCATGAATAGAAAAATAAAGAGTTCGCTTAAAGTAAAAAAGACATCAATTTTCATCAGCCTGATTTTTATGTGCCTTGCATCCTGCAGCAGAACTGAAGCTCAGGAAATAAGGTATTTTCTTGCAAAAGATGAAGCCGGTACGCCCTATGATTATATTGACCCCACACAAACCGAGCATTTTCTTCTTGCAGGCGATGAATCAAATAAAACTATGACATGCTTTGAAGTTGGCATGGATGAAAATTACAACCGTATATTCATTGAAAAATGGAAGATTCCAAGATATTGGCCGAACGAAAGTCTTCTTGTTCAGGTTTCAAACAACGGTGAATTCTGCGTTCTTGACAATAAAGACGAATACACCGAAAAAACATTTGAAAAAAAAGACATTCTATTCTGGGTTTACAAAAATGGAAAACTTTACGACACAATCACTCGGGGAAAATATCTTAAGGAATTAAAGAAGATTCTTGACCCGGACATAAAGCTAAGCGATAACTTGGAAGTCTGTGACATTGAGGTTTTCATCAACGGATTGAAGCTAGATACATTTTATTTTGATTCTGAATATGATGATGCGATATATGAAATTTTTTTATGGTATGATTTTGACACAAAAAAATTTTTGAATGCAACGCAGCTCAGGGCAGATCAGTGTAAAATTGCATTCGATGTGCTTGCAAAAAAGTTTTCCGACGCAGAAAAGCTTATAGAAGACAATGATGATAAAGCAAAATTCCGCCGTGCATTTGAAAAAATCATGCCGTTTGAAAAAGATGCTCCAACAGATACAAGGTTCAGATGGCGGGTTAGAACTTACGAAGACGGTGATGTAACAGTTTACTCAGTATTGCCGAGCGAAGATTTTAGAGGAATGAAGGCATTGGAAAGATTTCAGTACAAGGAAGGTGAAACTGTAATTGATTTTTTCATATTGGATGATGTTTACGATTTTGCAATCCGCATTCCAAACGGTGGGAAATTCAGCCAAGAGTTAAATTTGCCGGAAGAAGAAATGGCGAATATTCTTGTACCTGATCTTGTCTATATGTTTGAGACAAAAAAAGGTATCGTAAAAACAGACGGCAAATAGCATAAATTGACACTGCTTGTACAGCGAAACGATTTCGTCCGTGCAAATCCTTTCGCATACTAGATTTTTCTGAAAAAAGAAAAACACAAGTTCTTGGATTCCAAATTTTTGCGTATTTACGCATTTTTTTGGAATCTTATGCAAACATAAAACACTTCATCCTTTATTGCTTTTCTAGGAGCCATTCTCTAATATTCTTTCTCACGATTCCACCCTCATTTGATTCTGGAAGCTCGTCCATCGTCAGGATTAGTTTCGGAAAATTGTCGTTTACTGCCTGGAGTGGTCGGTATTCCCTAATTTTAGTTTCCTCGGATGCCAGAAGGTACGAGACCTGAATGTAGAGCAGGTCTCCGCCTTTTTTTGCGATGAAGTCGATTTCCGTATCGCCGAGTTTTCCGATGAACACTTCAAAACCACGTCTCAACAGTTCCAGATAAACAATGTTTTCGAGGATTCCGTTGATGTATGTGTCCTTGTATCCGTGAAGAAAAAAGAGAAGTCCTTGGTCGGCAAAGTAGTATTTCTCCATCGTCTCAAGGATTTTTTTTCCGCGGATGTCATACCGCTGAACCTTGTGAAGAACGAAAGCATCCTGCAGATATTGAAGGTCGCTGTACACGGTCTCGACAGAAATCTTCCGTCCGTTCGCCTTCATAAAATCCGAAATTCGCTTTGCCGAGAATATGTTCCCCACGTTGTCGGCAGTATACAAGATGATTTTTTCAAGAAGCGAAGTTTCCCTTATTTTGTTCCTTTTTATGATGTCTTTCAAAAG
>CADCRJ010000166.1 GCA_902803735.1 uncultured Spirochaetaceae bacterium | reverse complement strand
GGCAAGTTCCTTGATTACGATTCCGCTTTTGTTCTCTGCGATGTCTGCGACTGTCGGGTTAAATCCTGCCTCTGGTTTGAGGGTGATAAGTCCTGCGGCTGCCAGAACTTTGATTGCTCGTCCGCCGTTTGTGACATCGTTCGGGATTGCGACGACTGAGCCTTTTTTAAGCTCGCTGACTGATTTTACTTTGACTGAGTACAAATTGAGCGGGATGATGAATGTGTTTCCGATGAGTTTTACATCGTAGTTGTGGTTTTGGATTTCGTTCTGAAGGAAGATTCGGTGCTGGAAAGCGTTGAGGTCGATTTCGCCGTTTGAGAGCGCGTTGTTCGGGGTAACATAGTCCGAGAACTGAACGAATTTGAGATCGATGCTCTGCTTTTTGAGTGCTTTCTGAGCCGGTGCCCACAAATCCTCATAGATTGAGCCGACAACGCCCAATTTGACGACCGTGTTCTTCTTTTTTGCTGCGAAGACTGATGTGAGAGCGACTGCTCCGATTAAAACTGCTGCGATAATTTTTTTCATAGTGGACTCCTTTGTTTTTATTCCTAGTAAACCAGTAGGTTTAATCAATAATGATGTTATACTCTCTTTTACCTAGTATGTCAATAGGTAATATTAAAAATATGGGAATTTTTATAAAACTGGATGCGATTCATTTTGTTTTCGGATTGCTTTCTCCCGAAGAACAAACAGCTGTAGAGGATTCATCAACAGAGGAGTAAATATTATAGGTTGTTTGCCATCTCTAAAACAGTATTTTTCAAACTATCCACAAACCACTTCGGACTTCTAGGAATTGCGTTTTCTCCCTGTGCCAGGATCCATTCTTTTACTTTTAGCCATTGCGTAGAAGAAAACTATTTTATTGGTATCTTAAAACAAACATCTAAACTTGACGGTCTTTGATATCCATTGTATAGATAACATTCTTTATTATCACCTGTAATACCAAAGTAATGACTTTTTGTACAATGTTTTGCAAGCTCCTTTGGATTTTTTATAATCCATCTTTTCCATTGAGGCATATTTTTAGGGATCTTATATTCAGAAAGTATTTTTTCAATTTTAGAACCTTCCAATAATTTTGCTACTGCTTCTTTTAGGATATCTTTACGCCAGGCAGCACATTCAATTCTTGCAAAATTTCCATTTAAATCAGCAGTATTTTTTATACAACACCTCTTAATTGTCTCTGTTGCATAAGCCCAACCACCCCAATACTGATAAAAGCTATTATCACCACATGTAAAGAGCAATACTCTAAAATCGTCAGAAATGTCATCTTCTGAAAAATAGTCATCAAACACAGATTTTACTTTCTTAAATAATTCAATATCTAAATTTGCTTTTTTAAAATCAATATCACAGCAATAAAAGGCGAAATAGAGTTTTCCTTTGCAAAATGGATTTTCTTCAAGTTCGCAAAACAAAGATTTTATCGAGTTTTCCTTGATAATCATTTTTGCCTTATAAATTTCTTCTTGAACTTGTGATTTTGCAAAATTTGACTCAACGTTATGCTCTGAAAGATATTTGTAAATATCATTACATCCCGCTGATAATTCTTGAATCAAATTTAGAAAGCCTTTGAATGTTTGAACTGTATCAACCGTTGCATTTTCAGCAATGTTTCTAATTACTCGCATCCAATCCGAAAATGATTCTTCAGAAAATTCTGCATTTTCTAAATATAAGTTCTGAGCAAAGAATAAACCTCGAACAGGATAAGTAACAACAGACTTATCTTCAACAGAACATATTGTCCTAAAAAAATTCTTCTCTTTTTTACAGAATTCCCAAAAATTGATTTTAGCATTTTTCGTATCCTTTTCGTTTCCAGAATACAAATCAAGTATTTTCTTCAATCTGGTAAAAGAATCTTTGGTAAAATCTTCTACAGATAAATTTTCTGAATTTGAACCCAATCTCTGAATTTTCCTGACTTGTTGTTTTCCAGATTCAGTTTCAAGATTTTCTATTTTCAACGTTTGACATGTAATTATGATTTCAGAAATAAAATTTAAAAAGGCTTCATCTGACAATGATTTAAAATTTTTCCAGAACAAGTCTGTCCACATTCTGTCAGCTTTGTAATAAAACTTTTCTGTTTCAGCAATACCTTCTTCCCATTTTGAATCATCTGCCAGCTTTTCGAGTTCTGCTTTTATTTTCTCAAAGTCGGTAAGTTCTTTTCCTCTTGCATTCATTTTTAAGTACAATGATTCAGACAATCCAAAATTATCCATATTCAAAATATCAAATTGGAGCAACGATAATTTTTCATAACTGACATTTGCAACTGAATCTAATTTATGAATAACATCAAGCATATTCAGCATAGAAGAAACTGTTGGGTCTAGTTTAAATTTATTGAAGAACCATGATTCATTTTGAATATATTTGGACGGAATTTCATCAATGGCAAATTTCTTCTCAAGCCTGCATAATTCAGAGCAAAATTCACGAGAGGAAATCCTTGTTTCATAAGAAAAATTTGAAAGCAACTCCAATTTCTCTCTTAGTTCATCACCAACAAAATCCTTACAAGCAAAATACCAATGAAGCAGGAACAAAGTTGTCAATCGCTGTTGACCATCCAATGGAATAAAATTCTCGTTCTCAACTGAACCATATATAAAATCCATATCCATAGGATTTCCATTTTTCATGGACTCAAAAATAGCATCTATAAAACGAAAGCCCGTTTTGTTAATTTGTTCAGAATCTTCTTTAGATTTTTGTCCCTGCACATAATCTCTTTGGAGTATTGGAATCTCGATTTTAGAAAAAGGAAAGCATTTTTTTTCTAACAAATCTGTAAAAGTATATTTACTCATTCTTCAACCTCTGCAAAAAACTTTTCAAAAGTTTCCACAATATCTTTCAGATATTTTTCTGCATCATCAGCAGTCCATTTTCTCAAATCCACGGATCCAGATTGATAATATTTTAAAAACACATTTCTTGTGCAGAGTGGAATAAAACGACCTTCTTTATCCCTTTCAATTATGAAACGTCGCTTTGTTGGAAACAAAGAATTTCCATAAGCCCGATTTGTATGCGAATCAAGCAACGTAAGATTTCCGATAGAATTTTTATTCTGAATATTTTTATCCGTTAGCTTTTCAGCAATATCCTTATATAAAGCGTCAAACTTATCAATATCAACTTCTTGCAAAGTTTTATAAGATTTAATTCGTGACTCGAATTCTTTAAGTTCTTCTGGTAAGTCGGAATACGCATAATCAAGCCATTCTTTTTGCTCTTTTAGATTTTTCAGAGGATTTTCTGTTTGTGAATCGATATGCTCAATATCCCATTTTTCAGTTTTAAGTTTGGAAAACGGAAATTTTGAACTGCCAGAGTTTCTTAAAAGATAAAGAATATTGTACAGAACAAAAAATTTTTGCAATGTTTCAGAAGATTGCTGTCCATATTCAAGTTCATCGATTGAATCCAATTCACAAGGAAGCGACTTAAGCATGAGTCTTTTGAGTTCTATCAAAGCTTTATTCTTTTGCTTGTTTTTGCATATCTTGTATAATTCAGTAATCCTTTTTTTTTTTTTTTTCAAATATCCAACGCAATGGTAGCGTACGAAATCTTCATACCACTCACATAAAGTATCAAAAATGGCTTTTATCTGATTCCATTGAACAGTCAAATTCCATTCCAACGATTCACTTTTCTTATGAAAGAAAAGGTATGTTGTTAAAGGCTCGTCTTTCGATTTTCTTTTTCCAGTTTCATCTTCATAAATCAAATCAAACAAGAACTCTATTCTTGAATATGCAGGAGGCATATCTTTTGTCAAAAAATACCAAAAGGAATCATCTTGAAGTTTATGCTCGATTCTATCCCAATCTTCAGCCATTTCATATCTATGAATTGACATTTCAGATTGATTTTCAAAATTCTTTTTTTGCAAAAACAAAGCCTTTATCAATTCAGCATTGGTCAGAGGTATTTTTCCACTATTGATTCGTATAAAGGCATTGATTTCATCTTCTTTTTCAGAAACTTCATACCAAATTATTTTTGTATGATGAAGAAATACTGACTGAAATTTCTGATTATCAAAGTCACTCGATTGATTTTCAACCCACTCGTTTATTGTTTCATAAGCTTTAGCAATGTGATAAAAATCAATATTAGTTTCCGCATTTTCCGAACTTACAGCTTTTGAATCTTTTATTTCTATTTTTTCAATAAAATTTTTGCTTTCAGGGCGTGTTTCATATTCTAATTCTGGAACTTGAAGTTTCTTTTTTCCCAACCACATCTCGTTAAAATACTTTACAAACAAAACAATAGTGGTAAGTCGTTGCTGCCCATCAATAAGATTCCATTTATCCCCATTTTTTCTTACCACAAGAGGTTGTAGACAATAAAACTCTTCAGAACGATGTTCTTCTTTGCAAAAATCATAAATATCATTTAACAAATCTTTTATTTGTTTTTCAGACCATCTATATCCACGCTGATATTTTGGAACAAAAAATTTCTTATCGAGTAACCATGATATTGGTTTTAGCATATCGTCTGCAGCCTTCATTTATAAACTTCCTAACGATTGTATTATAGCATAGATTTCTAGCAATAAGTTACTAACTTAATGCAAAATCCCCAAAAACGTGGTATGATATAATCGGAGGTAGTAAAATGTACGCAACCACAGGAACAATTAAGGGAAATACAGTTTTAGCAGATGATTTTTCTCTTGAACGATATAACGGAAGAAGAGTCATAATCACAGTTCTGGAAGAAGAAAAACCTTTTACCACACTTTCTGATGATAAACTTTTTGCACTTTCCAATTCCCTTATAAGTCAAAATATGGAAGCTTATAAGGAACTGGCGAAATGATTTTCTTTGAATACGAGTAGGTCATAAGCCTCCATAGTTCCCTTATCGCAAAAACTGGTGGAATGGACGGAGTTCGTGATGAAAATCTTTTGGAGTCAGCATTGAGAGCACCGTTTCAAACATTCGGTGGAAACGAACTTTATCCCAATATTTTTGAGAAAGCTGCCCAGTTATGCTATTCACTTATTGAAAATCATCCTTTTGCAGACGGCAACAAAAGAATCGGTGTGCATTTAACACTCCTTTTCTTGAAACTTAATGATGTTGATTTAGTCTATTCACAGCAAGAACTGATTGATTTTGGTTTGAGCGTAGCCTCTGGTAAGATGTCAAAGGATGATATAAAAAATTGGCTGTACGCTCATAACAAAAATTAGTCTTACATCCCCGCAGCCCGCTCGTAATTCTCCTTCAAGCTCCGCACGCTCGCATCAAACTTTGCCTTTT
>CADCRJ010000165.1 GCA_902803735.1 uncultured Spirochaetaceae bacterium | reverse complement strand
TTTCGGGATTGAGCACATTCGTTGTCGTGCTCATTTGGGTTCCCGCTGGGAGTTGATTTCTGCGTATTTTACTTTTTGAAACTCGACATTTGCCTATTATTGAGTAGATTGTTTTGCTTTCTTTTTTCCGAATGTCTGCATGCTTTCTAGCGTTTGTTGTGCTTCCAAAAATCGTTTTGCAACTATTTTTGCTTCAATTGCAGGGTCAAAGCGTTTGTCCAAATCTATTGCCTTATCAAATGAGAGCACGGCTTCTGCAAGATTTCCGTCCGCATAGAGTTTTAGCCCCTCAATATAATATTTATCAACCAGCTGTTGTATTTTTGCTCGTCCCTTGTCGCCTAACTTTAGCTTTGCTGAAAGACTTATGTGGTTTATAGGATTTTGTGACGAAGTTAGGTCAAACGTATAGCAGACTCCCATCTGAACGCTTTTTACGTTGAACTCGCTGCCAAGACTGATTCTTGGGTTTCCGCCCTGCAGCAAAAAGCCGCTTTCAAGAGAGAAGAATCTTGTTATGCCAATTTCTACGCCGCCTCCAGCAGACCAGCTCTCGCTTGCACTAAAATCAAAAATGTTCACAGGTTTTCTGAATTCAGTCGTGATGAGAATCGGTGCAAATATCCTGTAAGAAATGCCAAGGCTTATCCTTGTTGGAAGCGAGTCATCCCTTATAATAGCGTCACCAAAGCCTGTATAGGCTGCACCAAGATTGTTAACAGAAAGTCCGACGTTTAGGTTAGGATTTCTGTCAACGAAGAATTTTGCGACGTTGAACCTGAACAGTAGACCTAAGTCTGTCATACAAGCGACGGCAGATTGCTTTTTTCCTGAGCCTGAGATTATCTGGTTTGAGTTATTGTCCGTGTAGTCTGGCATTGAGCGGTATGCAGCCCGCAAGGTCGTTCCTACGGCGATTCCCTTAAAGTTGTATCCTGCAAGAAAATTGTAGGAAAGGTTGAAAGCTGCCGATGTCTCGCTGTAGTAAGAGGCTGCAACCTTCTCGGCGAACATGTTGTACTCGCTGAACGGAACATAAAAGCATTTGAGCTGTGCCCCGTAGCCTAAATTCCCGTTGCGGCTAGTCGTTGCGATTGTCTCTATGGCAGAGTCTGCAATCCATGCGTTGTGAAAAACGGCGAATTCAGTTTGCGGCAAAACCGAGCTTACCGCTGGGTTGTAATCAAAAAAACAAATATCATCAGAAAGGGCGGTGCAGGCGGTTCCTAAGCTTTCTGCCCTGCCTCCCACAGGTATATTGAGCGAGCGGAATGTTGTAAGACCCTCGTTCTTGTCGATGTATGCTGAAAACATGTCTGCCATTTTGGAATCTATGCCGTTCAAATCAAGGGATGATGCATAATTCCCGATGAGAAAAATAATTATTGAAAAAGCGAATACTGGCAGTTTGTTGAAGTTTTTCATTTTTTTTTCTCAATATCCAGTCGAGTTAATTTCAAAAATTTGTTATTGTTTGAAAATAGCTTATAAAAAACGACAGCGAGGAGAAAAGTTCTATTTTCTCCATTATCGGAATTTTAACTCCAAACCGTTACTTTTGCTACCGAAAATATAAGAAGCGGATGAAAAAAATGGAGTCCCTTATGTGAAGATGAAAAAAGGGCGTGGATTTCTTTTCGTAATGTTTTTCTCGTTTTGTTTGCAGTGGATTTTTTCAGAAAATACACCGCAGGGGAAAGCTATGTCTTTGAAGCAAATCGACGTGCTCATCGCAAACACAGAGTACCAGCAGGCTCTTGACGAGCTTTCTGTGTACATGAAGGCTTATCCGAGGGATTTTGACCGTGCCCAGAAGCGTGTTGAGAAAATCCTTCGTGCACGTGCAAAATACGATGACAATGCTGAAAAGTTGCTCAACGTTATGAAATATGACAATGAGAACGATGAGCAGAAAATGGAGATTATCTCTGAGCTTGAGTATTCGGAGAAAAATCCTCCTCAGATGGAGGTTGACTTTGAGCGGCAGGCTCGTCGTACAGTTGCCTTGGGCTTTTATATAAATATTTACAACAAGATTATGAAAGAAGGCGGCGAGCTGATTAAGCAGGAAAAATATGCGGAGGCTGCCGCAAAATTCAATGAGGGAACAAGAAAAAAACGCAGCGATACCGATAAAATCTATGAGCGTGATGAGGAGATTCCGATTTACTATGATTCGGCCATTACAGACTCTGTGGAGCAATCCCTTAAAAGGGTTGACGAGCTGGTTGCCGCTTCTCCCAATCTGTATGCGGAATGTCAGAGCGTGTACGAGCGTTTTATGAGCGCAGTCAAAAGAAAGCATTACGAGGACGCTTTGCAGTCCTTGCCTCAGGTTCATACGGCATTTTCAAAATTTGCAGCTAACCGAAACGCTGTTCTTGATGAGGTCAAGAAAATAAGTGCGATTGATGATAAAGTCAACGAGCAGTTCCCGCTTTTGCTTGGTACATCCTATGTCTCCTATTCGCTCAGTTTTGTCGAGGAAGTTGAGGAGCACCCAGAGACAGGCGTTCTTGGCACGATGGACACATTTTTTAATACCCGCATAGAGAATATGAAAGGTGCCCTATACAACGTTGTGAACGAATCTTTCTTGGAAGCTAAGAAATCAGTTCCGTCGGGATTAACAGCCGAGTCCGCCTTAAAAATAGCGGGTAATTTCAAAGTCCAGAAAGATAATATTTCACAGTCCCGAAAATTCATGGATTTGGGGCCAACCGTTCAGAAGTTGTATTCTTTGGTAAAAAAGGATGACGGAACGCCTAAGTCAAATGGGCTGCATGAATACGATGATTCTACGAAATTTGCGTTAAATTTTGCTGATAGCCTTGTTGGTGCTATTTCTAACACAGAGGGGTTCGCCGACAAGAATCTTCTGAAATTTAACGGAGAACGAATACCTGACGGTTCTGCCGCGGACAGCGAGTTTATTGAAAACTCTCTTGAAGTTGCGCGGCTTTATGAGAAAATACTGCGTAATTCATACAGCCAGAAATTCGTCCTTGATGAGTATTCCGACGAGGTGGCTTATTTTGCCCCGAAATCGGAGAATGAGAAAGAGCCTTCTTTGGGCACAGAGAGTGGAGTTGGCTCGATTGACAGAAAGCTTGATTTTAGGGATGCAATTTCGTATTACAAAAGCTTGAATGACTCGAACATGAATGAGGCTCAGAAAAACTCGCAGGGAATTTGGGAAAAGCTCGCAACTATTTTCTCTTCAAAGGCAAAATCCATTGTTGACTCTTATTCTGCCCGCCACAGTCACGCTCAGGAGCTTTTGGATGGTGTTCCAGAGACTACTGGCGGTATCAGCGTAATAAAGAAATACCCTGAGCTGGCTAGGATAGAGGCAGAGGCATTGTCTTCTGACATACACGAGATGCAGAAGACCTTTGATGAGTGGAAAAAGCCTTTGTCTGCTGGCGAGTCTTACACGAGCCAGACCGTAGCGTACAGGGCGGGGATTGCATCTCTTGACGAGTCCGCGAAGACCCTTGCGAGCATGGACGCGCGGTTACGTGATATTGTCGCTAAGGCTGAGAGCTACAAGCGTCTTGCAAAGATTGCTGCTGATGACGCTCAGAAAAAATACGACCGAGCGGAAAATGCACTTTCAAATCATAATTATGCCGAGGCAAGGAATTTCTTGGAGCAAGCTGGTACAAAATTCCGAGAGTCCCTTGAAATGGCAGAAGACCCTGAGCTTCGCACAAAGAGCGATGCGATGCTTGCAGAGCTTGGTGCCCGCATTATGCGAGAAGAAAACGAGTACGTTGTACGCGAAGTCCGAGAGCTTATGAACAAGGCTCAGGACGATTACTACGACGGTAACTTTGAGTCTGCCGAAAAATACTTGGTTCGTGCCCAGACTCGCGGGGGTATGACCAATACTGAGGAAAACCGAGAAATCGAGAACCTTTTGGAAATTGTTAGGACTGCTTTAAACGCAAAGTCTGGACGTATACTCTCGCCTTCAGACCCTCTGTACTCAGATATGTCGCAGATTCTGACCCTATCTAACCAGTATTTTGAAGAGGGCGAGAAGCTGATTAAAAAAGGCAAGCGAAGTGAAGCTCTGGAAATGCTCACAAAGGCTACGGAGAAAATCCGTGCCTTGCAGCAGATTTATCCGCTGAATCAAGAAGCAGGGCTTCTGACGCTGCGTATTGAGCAGCTTACATCACCAGAATCTTTTAAGGCTAACTTCGGCAAAAGGGTTCAGGTCGCGGCTTCAGAAAGCAATATACAGAAACGGCTTGCGGCATTGCAAGACCTTTACAAGATAAATCCGTCTTATCAGGGGCTTGAAAAACAGATTGTAGAGCTTGAGATTGCCGTAGGCATACGTCCCCGCCCTGTTGACAATACGGCAAAGAACCGCTCTGAGGAGCTTTATGCGCAGGCACAGGCAATGTACCGCTCTGCTGGCAATAATCAGGCACAGCTCAGGCAAGTTCTTGCCCGCCTTGATGAGGCTATCCGTATGTACGGGCGTAACAGGGCTGCACAGTCTTTGAAAGATAAAATCCAGAGCCAGATTGGTGGTAATGCGGTAGCAATCCTTACAAGTGCAGACGAACAGCTTTATCAACAGGCTGTAAACTATTATACTTCCAGCAACTTTGTTATGGCTGATAAGGTTCTTGAGCTTTTGTGGGAAAAGCCAGCCGCACAGCAGAGCGCAAAGATTATAGATTTGAGGAAACGAATAAAAGTCAGGTTGTGATATGAAAAAAAAGCTTCTGTTTGTACTAACATTTGTTTTTCTCTTTGCTTTGTGCCTTACCGCAATCGTCACAAGCCGCGATGACATTTTCTGGGAAGTCCCGTCCGCATTGTCTGCCGTGGATTCAAGGTTCCCTAAGGCAGTCTCGGATTCTTCTAACTCATATATTTTCTTTGAGGAAGTTGACGTTCGCACGAACCGAATCTGGATTTCTATGCTTTGCAGGAAAGAAAAGTCGTTCATCTGGAATAAGCCCGTGCGAATTTCTGAGAAAGCAATTTCTTATTCAGGCGAGGTTCCTGATATATTTTCCGTCGCAGTCTCAAAAAAAGGAAAAATCGCACTCTCTGTCCTTGTTTCTGACGAGAAAACCGATGACTACGCGATAGGAATTTATCTTTCTGAGGATAAAGGAAAAACTTTTACATATTCACAGCTTTCTCGCAGGACTAAGACCGTAGTCGGCCCTCGTATATTCGGCACTTCTGGTGGAGGCTTTGTGGTCTTTACCTCTCTTGGTGAGAGCACGGGCGAGGCTTTGGGCGAGAAAGGATTCTTCTCGCTTTTGTATTCCGTTTCTGAGGACGGCAAGAACTGGGGCGAGCTTTTTTCTTTTAGACCTAGTGAGAAAATAACAAACCCGTTTGTTCCATATCTTATTCCTGTGAAAGGCGGAGATATGGTTGTTTTTCAGGGCAAGAACAAGGTCAACGACTTTTTCCAGATATATTCCGCAGTAAGCACAAATGGACTTCGCTCCTGGACTGAGCCACACCTTGTGACGGACAACAGCTCATTTCCTATAGGAACATTTGAGGATTATGCCAAATTTACGAACCAACGCCCTGTATTGTTTGCTGATGGCAAAAAACTTCATATTGCGTGGGAACGCTCGGTTGCAGCCTCTGAGAATTCTAGGATTATGGTGGCTGACATTGCTTTGGACGGAACTTTGTCTGAAGTTGAGGAGCTTACAAAAACTTCTGGCATAAATGCCCGTCGTCCGCAGTTCTACAGATACGGAGATGACTTGTCCCTTGTCTGGTTTGATAACAGGACTGGTATATACGGTATTTATTCCGCAACGAAAGGTGCCGTCGGTTGGAAGGAGCAGACCCTTGTCTCAGACAACAGAAACGCTCAGTTTGCTTATCCGCTTTTCTTTGACCGAGGAAACGAGCTTGCGTTTGTTTGGCAGCGGGACGTTTCATCTACTGAGAGCCGCATCTATGTGTATGAATGGGACCATTCCGCCAAGCCGCCAAAGATTGCCGCCAAGAGTTTCGTTGAGAACAAGCGTTCTACTGCTCAGAAAGTCTCCGCAAAAGTTGTGTTCCCGCAAGATACCAATGGCATAGCGGGCTTTACATATATCTGGACTCAGGACACTCAGGAAGAACCTCCTTGTGATATTCAGGACTTAAAGAAAGCTTCTGATGTAAATATTTCAGCCCTTGCAGATGAGGACGGACGCTACTATTTTAAGGCTCGCGTAATGGACAACGCCGGAAACTGGTCAGATTCTGCCACTCTTGAGTATTACAGGGATTTAACCCCTCCAAAGCCACCGCTCATTCAGGAGATTGTAAAGGACAGGCTCGGCTTTGCTTCTACGAACGATCTTTCTGTTTTTTGGCAGCCAGACCCTTCTGATGATGATGTGGCGGGCTATTCTTGGACATTGAAGCCGATAGCTTCTCTTGAAAAGAATCTTGTCGTGAATAACACGCACAGAATTACGCTTTCAGATTCCGCTGTGAAGAAAAAGCTTTTATCTCGGACAGAGCGTTATGCCTCGTATCTTGATAAGCCGCCAAAACCTCCTCGGCGTATGCTTGGCGAAGCTGCAAAGACTTCGTATACGAATTATGAGAACGGATATTATGTCTTCTCTGTCTGTGCGATTGATACAGTCGGCAATATTGGCGAGCCTTCTGCTTGCCTTGTGTACCTTAACAAGTACAGACCTTCTACAAAGATTTTTACAGTAAAGCAGCAAACCGACGAGATGGGCGTTCTCGCGATTGACATAAACGGCGAGGGCTTTACTTATGACGGTATAATCTCAGAAATCGTCTTTAGCGAGATTGATACTGGTACGGACATACATTTTTACAACAGCAAAAAGGATTTTAAGATTCTTTCTGATGAGAGAATCTCTGATTTTAGAATTCCAGATTTGAGGGCTGGCCGTTACAAAATTACATTGAATCATACCGACCGAGGACTAAAAAAATGGAATGGAATCCTTGCCGTGTCTCCGTCTGGAACGGTCAAATATGAGCCCCAGTTTATGTTCGAGCAGCAATGGCATGTTTCGCCGCCTCCTGCCGCCCGATTTGTGTTTAACCTAGATAAGCTTCCTCTCTATGCCTTGCTCTGTCTCTCTTTGTGCGGAATTGCCGCAGTAATAAGGGGCTTGTACAGTACGGCTAGGGATTCAGTACAAATAAAAAATGAAGTGACAGCCTTGCTTACAGGAGATTTTATGCCATACGAAAAGAAAGAGAAACTTCTTGCCTTAAAGCGTAAGGGAATAAGTCTTAAATTAAAGCTGATGTTCTTTACAACAGTCCTTGTTCTTATGATTGTATCTCTGGTTTCTGTCTCTCTTGGACAGAGCATGACAGCTACGCAGGAGCGAATTCTTGCAAAGGGATTGCAGGACAGGGTTAATGTTATCATGGAAAGTATGGCGAGCGGTGTCAGAAACTACTTGCCAGACGGCGAGGAAAAGCTTGTCGAGATTGGCGTAATCCCGAATCAGACAGACTATTTTGCTGAGGCTAGTTATGCTACCGTTCTCGGTCTTCCTGCGGACGGAAAAAACGCCAACATTGATTATGTGTGGGCTTCAAACGACCGTGACATTATCTCAAAAATAGACACGGAAATCCTAAGGCAGGGCGTCTCTCGCTATCAGGGCTTGCCTCCTGAGTTTGTCACCACAAACGAAGCCCTTAACGCGGAAGCAGTCGAGCAGACTAGAACCGTTGCGGAGCGAATAAATGCTTTGAGTGCCGAGATGGGGGCTCTTAACCTGCGGACCGATAGTGAGCGTATAAGCGATATAAACACGCAAATTCAAGGATTTACGGAGGAGATAAACAAAATACTTGATAATCTCTCAAAGGAGGGCAGCGGAAGCTATCCGTCGTTCAATGCGGACATCCTTGACAGGGAGCAGACCGATTACTTGTTCTACAAGCCTGTTCTTTACAGGCAGGGAAGCGACAGCGAGCATTTTGTTCATGGTGTTGTAATTATGCAGGTTTCAACAGTGGCTCTTATCGAAACTGTCGCGCAGGCACAGCGGAACGTAGTTAGAATCGCGCTCATAACAGCGATTGTCGCTATTGTGATTGGTATCGTAGGTTCTCTGCTCGTCGCCTCAATCTTTGTAAACCCAATAAAGCGGCTTGTTATGCACGTTAACAAAATCGGCGAGGTCGTTGACAAGGAAGAGCTTGAAGGAACAGAGATTTTTATTCGTAGCCACGATGAAATCCGTACCTTGGGAGATGCCGTCAACGATATGACCCGAGGACTCGTAAAAGCTGCTAAGGACGAGAAGGTCGCGGCAAAAATCCGCGAAGAAAACGTAAAAGCCCGCGAAGCCGCCGCTAAGGCTCAGGCTCAGGCCGCAGAAGAAGCTGAGCTGGCTGCTAAGGCTCGCGAGGAAGCCGCCGAAGCCCGTGCCGAAGCAATGGAAAAAGAAAAGATGGAGCTTGACGGAAAAGCCGTTCAGCAAGCATTTATCCCGC
>CADCRJ010000164.1 GCA_902803735.1 uncultured Spirochaetaceae bacterium | reverse complement strand
GGCAATTCAAAAAGTTCTCAGGGAAGTTGAACAGCAGGAACTTGCAACGGCGCTTCGAGGGGCGGATAATCTGGTTCAGGATAAGATTTTCAGCAATATGTCCAAACGGGCTGGCACTATGCTCAAAGAAGACATTGAGTTTATGGGACCGGTGCGCCTTGCAGATATAATGCAGGCACGTAAAAATATTATGGATATTGTACGACAGCTTGAACAGAATGGCGACATTGTAATTGCAAGAAATGATGTTTTAATTTAGCGGGAGAAAACTTATGATTCAGACTGTTTTTTTTTACCGCGAGCTTTTTTCAGAGAATTTTTTACAAACAGAAAATCCCAAGAATATAATTCCTGTCCGTCCCAAAAATGAGTTTAATCCGGAAAATCTTTATTATTCGGATGCAGAAAGAGAATGGGTCTGTATTGCAGAAGATTCAGATGATAAAAACATGTTTTCAGAAGAAAATCCTGGAAGTCAGGCTGCTGAATTTGTAGAAACACCACTGCTTCCTACAGCTCCTTTCTTTGAAGATAAAGAATTCTGTACAAAAGATTATGAAACCGGCAGATTTACAGTTCCCGAGCTTGAAGATTTCAGCCCGATGCAAATGGAGAAGTTTCTGAAATACCGCTGGCAGAAAAAAAGGTATGAATTTAACAAGCTGAATTTTAAAGATAAAAGAGGCATAGATAAAGATTATCATTCTGCAAAAATTATCACAGATACTGAAAATCTTACTCTGACAGTAAGCTTTTATAAATTTTTTCGCGAAGAAAACCGCAGCACCGAAGTTCCTAAAACTGAAGAAAAAACTTTGTTCTTTGATATGAAAAACGGCAGTGTGGATTTATTTTCAGATTATCATGCAAAAACTGCGGATAATGAATTTCATAACAAAATTATTAATTTTTGCGAATATCTTGAACAATTTGAATTACCGCTTTGTATTCTGCAAAAAGCATTTGAAAAAATTCTGGAACTAGCTGAGTTGTTTACCGGTGTTTCATTTGAAGAAATGCGGAATTCTTATAAAACAAAGAAAGACCTTTGCTATCTTCTTGGAATGTATAAGCTTACAATGCTTCCGTTCTGCCCGGACTTGTACAATATAATCCACAGTCTGAAAATAAAGAAACGCCATGTTTATTTCCGTTACAAACGGACAGATTCAAAGGTTTTCAAACGCTTTTGCAGGAAGTATAAAATCAGAAATACAAAAACGCTGCGCAAATGCTTTATAAACTCTCCTTCTGTTTTAATCACTTTTTTGACTATTAAAGATTCGGGTTTTAAGGATATGAACCTTTACAACCGGGTTATAACTGATGCGGATAATTGTAATTTGATTGATTCCTGCAATGCGGATTCTCTGGCATTTTTCTGCCGGTGGAGCATAAAAAAACGCGGACAGAAAAATACGCTGAATACAGTTTTAAAGAGAACAGATCTTTATAACTACGGTGACGCGCTGGATATGTTCTGTAAATATTTTAAGCATATTCCAGATTCATTAAAAGAGGACATCTTAAAAGACGGCTTTACAGAGTTTAATCATGACGCTCTTTCAAACATTGCCTGGCAGTATGAGAATAAGAACATCACATTTAAATACACGGATGAGCAAAAGCGCCTTGAAGATGAAATTGACGGTTATAAATTTTGTCTCCCAGAAAATTCTTATCAGCTTTGCGAAATTGGAACAGCGCTTCATAACTGCGTGGCAAGCTATTCTGACAGCGTAAAAGAAAAAAGCTGCACGATTGTTTATGCTAAAAAAGACGATGAATATAAAATCTGCATGGAAGTCCGTGAAAATAAAATCTGCCAGGAACGCATTGACCATAATCACATTCCTGAAAAAGAGGAACAGAAAGTGCTCGATAAATGGCATGAACGGCACGGGCTTGTATTGGAAAGAAGGTAGTAATAAAATATTTTATGCATATATTATTCACGGCCGAGAGTAAGCGACGACAATCCTTTTGTCCTGCCTAAAGTGAACTTGGACTTTTTTAGGAAAGCTTATAAGGTGGTTTAAGACCGCTTGCGGGCTGGAGACAGGGGAAGGCTTTCCCCTTAAAATGTATCTGCAAATTGAATTTACGTTTACATAATTATACCACAATTTAAATCCATTCTCCACGAATCTTATATGGAGTAATTACAATATTCCAGGGAAGAAGTTTTTCCCAGTCATTTTCAGTTTCAGCATAAGGGGCTTTTTCAAAAAGACATCTGAGATAATCTTCAG
>CADCRJ010000163.1 GCA_902803735.1 uncultured Spirochaetaceae bacterium | reverse complement strand
GCGAGAATCTGTCATCCGCAAAGCAACGGCAAATTAGAAAGATTTCATTCAACGCTGAAAACTGAACATGTCCGCCAGACAGCATACTTGGGCTATGAAGATGCAAAAGAAAAATGGCACAGTGGATTGATTTTTACAACAACGAGCGTCTTCACGGCGCACTTCTTTATCAGACTCCAGCGGATTATTTTGAAGGCAGAAAAGAAGCAAGGCTTGCAGAACGAAGTAAAAAACTTCATACTGCAGATATAAAGAGAAAAGTTTATTGGCTGCATCAGCGCAAGCTTAAACCACCTTATAAGCTTTCCTAAAAAAGTCCAAGTTCACTTTGGGCAGGACATTTCCCATGAATCTGTCCTACCTTGAACTTAGCACAAATTCGTTATTTTTTCTTCTCCTTGTCTAAATCTGAGGCTTATTATATTATTAACATATCCTTTTATAAAATTTTTACGAAAATCTTTAATACTAAAAAGGTTGTAGAAAATGTGCGGAATTTGTGGCTTTGTTACAAAAAAAAATATTCCTCTTGAAGTTTTAAATAAAATGAACGATTCCATGCTGCATCGTGGACCTGATGATCATGGTGCAGATATAATTCACTTAAGCGGCGATTATAGTCTAGGTCTTGCTCAAAGAAGACTTTCTATCATGGATTTGTCTCCTTTGGGGCATCAGCCTATGTATTCTTATAACAAGAAACTTGCAATTGTATTTAATGGAGAAATCTATAATTTCAGGGAATTAAAAAAAGAGCTTTCGGATAGTTATTCATTCAAATCTGATTGCGATACAGAAGTAATTCTTGCTTCATATTTAAAATGGGGTAGAGATTTTATTAATCATATAGATGGTATGTTCGCTTTTGCCCTTTATGATAAAGAAAAGGATATGCTTATTCTTGTCCGCGACAGAATTGGTAAAAAACCTTTATATTATTATAAAGATTCGCAAAGCTTTGTTTTTGCGTCCGAATTAAAACCAATTTTACTTTGTCCTGTAGTAGAAAAAGAACTTCGTACAGATATTGTTGGTCGATATCTCACAAATAAATATATTAATGCGCCAGATTCAATTTTACAAAATGTTTATAAGCTGAAACCAGGTTCAATGCTGGTATTAAGTAATATATCTATGTCAGGTAGTGAAAAAACTGAATGTATAAAATACTGGGATATAAATCAAAAATATCATGAGTGCAGAAATAAATCTATAGATGATTTTATTGAAGCAAAGACTGAATTAAAAAGACTGATTGAAAAGGCTGTTGAAAAGAGGCTTGATGCAGATGTCCCTGTTGGAATTATTTTAAGCGGCGGTTATGATTCAACACTTGTAACTGCTGTAGCACAAAGTATTTCTAAAACACCTGTAAAAACTTTTACTATAGGCTTTGAAGAAAATGCCTATAATGAAGCCCCTTATGCAAAGGCAATTGCGAATTATCTTGGAACTGATCATCATGAGCTTATAATTTCTGAAAAAGATTTATTTGATCAGCTTGATAAAATTGAATGGTATTTTGATGAACCATTTGCAGATGCCAGTGAAATTACTACGATGCTTGTTTCAAAACTTGCAAAACAATATGTAACAGTTGCTCTTGGAGGTGATGGTGGAGACGAATTTTTCTGCGGTTACCCCATGTATGAGTATGCAAGAAAATTACAGAAATTAGATTTTTTTGGCGGGCTCGTTCATTCTTTTTGTAATTTTCCGTTATTAAAACATTTAGGACTTGAATCTAAACTGCCGCTTTCTGTGCAGATTGTAAGTCGTGCTCGCGATAATTCGGTAAAAACACAGTTTAAGTCTGTTTATTCTGATTATGCAAGAAAAATGCTTCTTACAGAACAATGTAACTGCCGTCATCCAATTGAAGAAAAGTATGGTGTTGATGATTTAATGATCCGCCGTATGCTTGTTGATATGGATACATTTTTACCTGGAGATATTCTTTGTAAGTCAGACCGGGCATCTATGAAGTATTCTCTCGAACTTCGATCTCCTTTGCTCGATACTGATGTAATGGAATATTCATTTAGACTAGACCATTCAATGAAATATTATAAAGGTGATAAAAAGCATATTCTAAAAGATATAACACATGATTATGTTCCAAAAAAATTGGTAGACCGTCCAAAAATGGGATTTTCAGTACCATTGGCAAAATGGCTTAGAGGCTATTTGTACGATGAAGTAATGTCTTATCTGGATAAAAAATATGTAGAAGAGCAGGGAATTTTCAATTACGAATATCTTCATAAATTTTGCGAACCATTTCTTGTAAAAATAGGTTTTGATAAAAAGCAAAAAGATTTTAATGAACTCATTAATAGTGAAATAATATGGAGTTATTATTTATTCCAAAGGTGGTATTGTAATATGTTTATCGGGTTTGTTTAGAATATGATCCGAGAACAGAAGCGGAATGTGTCAATATAGTTGCCCCTCCTATAGGTGACAACTATATTGACTCAGAGGGAAAAGGTGAATAACATAATGAGCTTGTAAAATAGCGCAGTTTACAATTCTTATTTATTTGTTAATAAAATAGGGTAACTTGGAAAACAAAGAAAATTTATTGTGAGGTTGAAAAACTAATGAATACAAACTTAAAAAAAATAAAGCCAGCTGATTTTTTTATTTTGTTTCTAATGTTGAATATAATTGCAATGCTTATTTCGCTTTTTCTTAGTAATGGCCAGTTTTTAGCAGAGATAGTCTGGGATGCTCGTCACAATCCAATGGATTCTGTTGATTTTGTAATAAATATTGGGGAACATTTAGAAGTCTTAAATCGAAATGCTTATAGTTTTGAGTCAAGATACCCGCCATTCGCGACTTTATTGTATTATATTATAGCACACATGATACCTCAGACTATAAGGGATTCAGAAGTTACGACTTGGTATCATTTATTTTCGGACATAATATTGGCTTTGAATATATGTATTCTTGTCTGTGCCTCAAAAACTTTAATAAAAAAAAGCAATCTATATTTTATTCTTCTTATGATTTTTTTTATTATGTCGCATCCATTTGGCTTTGCTGTAATAAAATCTGCAAATAATCATCTGTGGGTTTTGTCTTTGTTGGTGCTTCATTTTTCACTCAGGGATTCTGAGAATAAAATATATCGTGAACTTGCTTTAATTTGTCTTGCATTTGCTGCATGTATAAAGTTTTGTCCAGCCGTTTTTGGACTATTGTACTTAAAAGAAAAAAGATATAAAGAAGCAATAAGGCTTACTGTTTATGGTCTTGTATCTTTTCTCTTGCCATTTTTCTTTTTTGGCGGCTTTGCCGTTTTTGGAAG
>CADCRJ010000162.1 GCA_902803735.1 uncultured Spirochaetaceae bacterium | reverse complement strand
TTCGTTCTCTCCATTTTTATATTTTTCCAGAATATTTTGTATAATTTTTCCTGTATTGCCGTTTTCATGTGGACTTCCGTTCAGAACTAGTATTTTCATGTAAATTCCTCCTAATCTTAAAAATAGTGAGTCCAGCTTAGTGCAATCCGTTTGAAGTACCATTCTCGCCCAGTTGATTTTAGGTAGAATTCTTCCTCTTCGTCCTTGTGTTTTGTCTCAAAGCTTCTTCTGCTTGAAAAATCAATCAGACAATAAAGCTCGTTCTTTTCGCTGAATTTGAACTGGAGAAGCGGACTTAAGGAAACTGTCGCAAAATCACCGTTATAGAGCTTGTCAAAGTCGCCGTAATCGCTTCCGTCAAAATGTCCCTCTGCTTTGTACATGAATCCTGCCCTGTAAAGCATGAGCGGCATTTGATAAGCGATAATGCCTTTTGCCTCGTACTGTAAGCCCTGAGCCTTGTTTTTTGGGGCTTGCCATTCGTAAGGTGTATGCCGCTCTATTCCTGCAATGCCCGAATACAGGGTTTTGTAGGACGCGAGCATGACAATGTGGCTCCAGTCTCCTTTTATTACGGCTCCTGTGTCGAACATGAGCAGGGCTTCTCCCCAAAGGCTGTAGAAGGGATGTCTGAATGTTGAAAGTCCTTTGTATTCGGGCTTACCGAAAGGAACTTCATTAAGCTTGCAAAGCCCTTCAAAGCCCGCACAATTCCAGCCTAATCCTACTGAAGAGCCACCTTTGAGCACCAAGAATGGCAGCGGCTGAAATCCTATGCTAATCTGCGGTCTTACCGAGATTGGCGTAAGCTCTACAGCCCCTTGCAAAAGAACGTTCGCATCTTTTAGAAGCCAGTTTTTTCCGAGCGGCGTGTTTATCGTATAATCTGCAAAAAGTGTTGTGGCACACTCAATGCCGTTATACGCTCCTGTTACGGGTGCAAAATGCGAAGCTTTGTCGCTTGCCCTGTACTTCGATTTTGTGTAGTAAGCCGCGTCCGTTGTGATGTAGATTGAGAGAGGCGATTTTTCTTTAGAGTTTGTTTCTGACGTAGCCGCTGGAGCTGAGTCTGCCTGCTCTGAACTTTGAGCCGTTGTATTCTGTGTTCCTAACAGCACAAAAAGTATGGAAAATGCAATTATTTGTGCGCGTATTTGAAACTTCATAGTCAATTACTCCGTTTTTGTTTTTTCTTCAGAGAATGTAAGCGTTGCAATTTTTACGATATTCTTTGCCGTCGTGAGATTCTCTGTGTTTGTGTGAATTTCGCCGTCTGAGCCGTCTATTGAGCCTGTTCCAGCAAATTCGAGCTTTAGTTCCTGTGTCTCGCCGTTTTGTACAACTGCGGCATAAATAAGCGACGGCTGTCCGTTGTCTGTTGAGTTTTCCTTTGTGTAGAACTCGTTGTAATCAAAACTTTTGTTGAACTCAGCTTTTACAACGCATGGCTCGTCTGTAATACTTGCAGTAAATGTGATTCCCCCTTTTGGTGTCGCACTTGTTACTGCGTCAATTTGCAAGTCATTGTCTGATTTATTCTTTGCTTTGATTTTTGCCGTCTCGTGCTTTGAGGCGTGATACCATACAGGAAGCGATTCTGGACGGCCTGCTTTTGGACAGAAAATCCAGCTCTTCCTGCTTGCTTTTTTTGTAATGTAAAGGGTTTTCAAATAATTTCCTTCCGTATCTTCAAGCCAGACAGCGAATTGTGGAATATGACCATCCTTCCAGCTTTCTCCAGCACCTACAGAGATTTTTACTTCTCTTGCTGATAATTGTCCAAGAACTGTTGCGAGCAATGCAAATAATGCGATTGATTTTTTCATGTTTCCTCCAGCTGCCGTTTGAGCAGACTATTTTCTGAAGTTAGCCTAAAAACTTGAAGTTTTTAGAGTTACTCCTTTGTGAAAATTGAATTTATCCAAAGATTTATAAAACTGTCCGTAAAAAGCTTGCCATTTTGCCAGTACTCAACGTCGCTTTTCTTTAATAGGACTGCCTCAATACATCCCCATAGACCTGATACCAGTAAGGCCACGTCTAACCTGGGATTCGCTGATTTAGCCGCTCCGTCTGCAACGGCTTTTTTTAGAAGCTCCTCGCCCGTACGGTTACAGACGTAGTATTCCTCGATTATCTCAGGGGGCGCATCGTCTGCGGATTTGATTCCTTGCATTACAAGCAGGGCACGGCGAGGGTTCTCAAAGCACCAGTCC
>CADCRJ010000161.1 GCA_902803735.1 uncultured Spirochaetaceae bacterium | reverse complement strand
TCGTATTTGAGACATTGAAATAACGGAGTTGTTGTTCGGAAACTGCGGTCATTAAGATCTGCGGTTTCCGTACAAATCTAATCCTATTCAATTATATATTTGTTCTAATAAATCATTAAATTCCTTTTTATCTTTTGCAATCATTGGAGTTCCGATGGTTTCAATCATTCCTTTTGGTAAATTAGAAATCACTTTTTTATACAATACAATCGGATAATGTCCTTCTAGTGCATAAAGAATAAAATTATCTAATGCCATGATTTCGAATAATAAATTTCCTAATTCTTTATCTAGGCAAGGTCTCGATACTGTGATACTACTAAGTTGATTTAGGGAAGAGCTAATATTTATAATTGTTGAATTCTCATTATCAAAGATTACTTCATAATAATCATCTTTCTTTATGAAATTTCTTCTTTCAATAATTTCTGTTACTTTCTTTGTGTCAATTAATTTTTCATTACCACTTTCAAATAATTGCACATAGAATTCACTGCTCAATTTTTTTATTTCCTTTTCAAGTGTCCCTGCCAGCGGGCATTTTTATGCTGCTCAAGTTTTGCAGGGCTTATCAATGACCGTCCTGCTATAGAGTGAAAAAATCCTCTATAGCCTTGGTCGTGAGACGTATCGCATGGCTTCTTGTTATAGTTACTCTCTCCGACCATCTTCTACCTCTCACTTGTTTGTGCTATTGTTCCGTTCAAGGTTGCAAGCTCTGCCGCGTTTTCCTTTGTGCCAAACGCAGCGGCTACGGTGCTTCTTGCCTCGTAGCGTTTTATCTCACGTTTTTCAAATGCTTCTTTTATAAGCTCGTCAACTTCTAGCGTCTCATAAATCCGCTTTGCTTCTTCTGCACTTGCATGTAATACTGGGTGCTTAGGTGAGAAAAGAACACAACAGTCTTCATACGGTAAGATTGAAGTTTCGTAGCTTCCAATCTCGACAGCTGTTTTGATGATTTCTTCTTTGTCCAAGCCTACAAGGGGACGCAGCAAAGGTTTTTCTGCAAAGCTTTCAGTACATTCCATGTTCTGGATTGTCTGGCTTGCTACCTGTCCAAGGCTTTCGCCTGTAATGATACAGTCCGCGTTTATTCGTTCTGCGAGCATATTAGCACATTTCATCATGCAAAGACGCAGCATGAGGGTAGTGTAGTTCTCAGGAGCTTTTTTCTTTATCTGCATCTGAACTTCTGTGAATGGTATTGTGTTTATGTGCGTGTGAAGTCCAAAGCCTGAGATTATACTTGCAAGCTTCTCAACCTTCTCGCGGGCTTGGTCGCTTGTATATGGATAAGCATGAAAATAGCAGCATTCCACGACCATTCCGCGTCGCATCATTCTGTAACCTGCAACAGGGCTGTCCAATCCACCGCTAAGAAGGAGCAAACCTTTGCCAGAGACTCCTACAGGCAAGCCCCTGCAACCTTTGTTCCTGTCTGAGTAGACAAAGCATTTTTCTCTTACTTCAATGTTTATAACTACATCTGGATTGTGCACGTCAACTTCAAGAATCTTTTGTCTGTAGGCAAGGGCCGGAGCTTCGCAACAAATCCCGTAGTGGTCTAGAGGAAATGATTTGTCACTTCTGCGAGCCTCTATTTTGAAAGTTTTAGCACCGTTCTCGCGGGCTTTTATTGCTTCCTTTAAAACTTCCTGTTGTATAGCTTCTATGTTTTTCTCTGTTACGAATGCTTCTGCCCAGCCAGTTATTCCAATAAGATGCGAGAGTGTCCATTTTACGGCCTCTACGGCATCATCTTCACACTCTACGTAAAGTCTTCCAGCTTTTAGATTCACGCTTGCATTTACTGACTGCAAGTACATCTTTGTGTTTTGTACAAGAATTCGTTCAAATACTTTTATGTTTGAGCCTTTAAGAACAAGCTCCCCAATTTTTCCTAAGAATGTATGTGTCATATACTAATACTAGCATATTTCTTTTACAGATTGCAAGTTTAGAGGTTTGTACAGGTAGCAGCCGTAGAATTTGCCTTTTCGTGAGGAAAAATGTATTGGATTCTGTTCTGGATGAGCGACGTTTACAATAGGAATATCGTCTTCTTTTGATTTGCAATACCAGCCGTAAGGGTCTTTGAATTCTAAATTTGTAAGGCTGTTGCAGTTCAAGAACGCGTTTATGCCAATTTTGTTTACCGTCGATGGAATTATCACAGAACGGAGCGACGTGCATCCTGCAAAAGCTGTAGGGCTTATTGATTCAAGGTTTTTAGGAAAAATTATGGAACGAAGATTTGTGTTGCCCTGAAACGGGCTGTCAAAAATCTTTGATAGTTCTGTGACTGCCGATAAATCTAAGTGGACGTATACAAGGTTCTCTTTTATTATTCTGGCTATGTTGTGCATCGTTTTATTTCCGACTGTTCCGCTTGCAATGACCACTACCTCTGACCCTTGTGGAAGTATGTTAAGGGCTGTTTGAAAATCCGCAATCTCAATGCTTCTTGTTCCGTTTGTCATTTCTACTGCAATAGGATTAAATACAGAGTCTTCTGGACCTTCATGTGATAAAATAATCGACAATTTTGAAAATCTTCTCATTTAATCCTCCGTTTTGTTTATAACTTTATTTTAATTTTATGAATATAAAATTATAAAATTATTATTGAATAAGTCAAGGAAAAAATAAGATTTGTGCATAAAAAAAACTGCCAAAGAATGTTAGGGCATTCTTTGGCAGCAAAATCTATGTTTTTTAGGGAGCTATGTTATTTGATTAGCGGTGCCACTTCCAGCTTACTACTTCTGGCAAATCCTCACCGTACTCGCTGATGTGCTGTTTGTGCTCAACCAGCTTGTCGTTCATCTGCTGTACAAGGTGACTTGCTTTGTTTCCAAGCTGTGGCAGATATTTGAGAGCTGCCTTTACGAGGTCAAAGCGGTCAAT
>CADCRJ010000160.1 GCA_902803735.1 uncultured Spirochaetaceae bacterium | reverse complement strand
GGGTTCCACGCCCGAAAAAAAATCTGCACAAGCGAAGCGCGGAAGCCTTTTTTTCGGGATTGAGCACTTTCGTTGTCGTGCTCATTTGGGTTCCCGCTGGGAGTTGCTTTCTGCGTATTTTTCTTTTTGAAACTCGACATTCGACCTATTTAGTAAGAAGATTATTTTCCTTTGCAAAGCTGATGCACTGACGCTCCCAAACCAAGCCTCCTCGGCGGTCAAATTCGTCAAGCCAAGCACTCCAACTCTCATGCGATAGACTTCTTTTTCCTGTGACAAAATCAATTATACCATTTTCGTAGAATTGCCTAAGCTCAGACGTAGCTACAGGCAGATTTCCTGCACCAAAGGCAGGAGTCCATGGGCATGCATGCATCTCATCCAGAACTTTCTTAGGACTTATCTCCTTACCGTTCTTGCTCGCCCATGTAGGATAACGGAACGGGAATTCTTTTTCGCTTGAATAGAACACCAAATCCCTGAGCTGCAAATACGGCGTAAACGAGTCATTTGTATAGGCAAGGTTTTCATCCTCCAGTCCCTGGGTAGTGACATCGCCCTTGTAGTCAATACGATAGTTCACGTTCTCCTCGCCATAAGAAAGGTATTTATAACCCTCCGTAGACATCCACTCAAGCAGTCGGGCGATTGCAGGAAGCTTGCCCTGCTCCGCCGCATTACGGCTTACAGCGTAAATCTTAAAACGCTTTGCATAAGTTCCAACAGATTTGTCACCTCTTGGTCCTACAGGCGGATTAATCACTATCCACTTACCTTTTGGAAACTTCTCATCAAAAGGCACGTAGGAACGCTCCATAGAATAAGCCGCAAACTGCTCTTTCATCATGCCGAATTTGCCAGACCGCCACGCTTTGCGGAATTCATCCTCGTGATAAGCAAGCCAGTTAGGGTCAATAACCTTTGCGGCTGTCATTTTAGAGACAAACTCCAAAGCCCCGTAATATGAGTACTTGCGGATGTTAAGCCCCGCATTGCGTTCTGTCATGTTGAACGTGCCTGCAACACCAAAAGCCCCAAAGAACGGGTCAAACTGGGTTCCTAATCCGTCGTTCTCTTCCGACAAATCAAGGTACGCACCGTAGCCGTAAGTGTCGTGCTTTCCGTTGCCGTCAGGGTCAAGGAAAGTAAAACGCCTCATAACATCAAAAAAATCATCTAGAGTGACTGGTATCGGAATATTCAAGTTATCAAGCCAGTCCTTGCGGATTAGAATGCCAGAATCCCTCTCTACAGGAGCCGCATGTGCCAAACCGTAAGGGATACGGTCTACGGTTCCTGCCATTTTTGCCTCCGCATCGTACATTTTTTCAGTACGCACGGGCATAAGAGGAAAAAGACGGTCTATACGAGTAATTTCACCTCGTTTTGCAAGAGAAGCGAGCTGTTCCCTAGAAACACAGAAAATATCAGGCAAACTCTTACTGCGAACAGCCTGCTCGATTTTTGCGGCTCGCTCTTTCTCTGCCGGCGAGACAGGAATCAGAACGAGCTTTATTCCGAGTTGGTTTCTAAGCTTTTGGTACAGTTCCCAGTCAGCTGGCGGCGGCGGAGCATCAGAAAAAGAGGGCGTATACCACATTGTTATTTCTGTAAGCTCAACCGCTTTCTTTTTTTCTTCACAAGAAACAAGAGAGACAGCAAAACAGACCGAAAGCAGAACAACGAAGATTCGCATCACACGTATTTGCAATACATGTATTTGCATCGGCATTCCTCCAAATTTAAATTTTACTCAGAGCAGATTTCAAATCTTCAAGCAAATCATCAACGTTCTCAATGCCAACAGACAGGCGGATTAAATCTGGAGCAACGCCAGCGGCAAGAAGCTCCTCGTCGTTCATCTGTCTGTGGGTGGAGCTTGCAGGATGAAGGACACAAGTCCTTGCATCGGCAACATGGGTAGCAATCATGCCAAGCTTAAGCTCTGCCATAAATTTCTCAGCAGCCTTGCGACCGCCCTGCACTCCAAAGCTTATAACGCCACAAGTTCCGTGCGGCATATATTTTTTTGCACGCTCATAATATTTGTTTCCAGGCAAGCCAGGATAGTTAACCCAAGAAACTTTATCATGCGAACTCAAGAATTCCGCGATTTTCTGTGCGTTTGAGCAATGCCGCTCCATACGTACTGGCAGCGACTCCAATCCAAGGTTAAGCAAGTACGCATTCATAGGAGCCTGAACAGAACCAAGGTCTCGCATGAGCTGGGCAGTAGCCTTTGTAATAAACGCACCCGCATTGCCGAACTGAGTAGCATAGGTAATGCCATGATAGCTTTCATCAGGAGTGCACAATCCAGGGAATTTATCTGCATGAGCCATCCAGTCAAATTTACCGCCGTCAACTATACAGCCGCCAACTGTAGCGTCATGTCCATCCATATATTTAGTTGTCGAATGAGTTACAATGTCCGCGCCAAATTCAATAGGGCGGCAATTTACAGGCGTAGCAAAGGTATTGTCAATTATGAGCGGAACGCCGTGCTTGTGCGCAGCCTTAGCAAATCTCTCAATGTCAAAGACAATCAAAGCAGGATTTGCGATTGTCTCGCCAAACACAGCCTTTGTATTTGACTTGAACGCAGATTCAAGCTCTTCATCGGTACAATCAGGGTCAACAAAAGTAAAGTCAACGCCCATTTTTCTCATAGTAACATTGAACAAATTGAAACTTCCGCCGTAAATCGTAGAAGAAGCTATTACATGGTCTCCAGCACCAGCAATATTGAACACCGCAAAGAAATTTGCAGCCTGTCCAGAGCCAGTAAGCATTGCGGCAGTTCCCCCCTCCATTGCGGCAATCTTAGCAGCAACATAGTCCGTGGTAGGGTTCTGCAGGCGGGAATAAAAATAGCCAGTTGCCTGCAAATCAAAGAGTTTACCCATATCTTCGCTAGAATCATATTTGAATGTTGTGCTCTGAATGATTGGAATCATGCGAGGCTCGCCGTTTTTTGGCTCATATCCTGCATGGAGACATTTTGTTTCAATTTTCATATAAAACCTCTTCTATATATCATAAACAAAAGAAATGTTCATTTAATATAATAGACTTTTATTTTATATCAAAATGCCATTTTTTCACAAGGATAAAGGAAAATTTTAATTCGTCTCGTTGAACCAGCCTGCGATTTCTTTTTTGTACAAAGCTTCATGCCGCTCAAATTTGTTGCTTACCAAGCCTACCAAATCTTCGACAAGCCAGCAGAGCACATAAGAATCCTTATTAAGGTCTATTTTCTCAGAAAGCGTCACGCTTGAAGAATCGGAATCAAACAAAAAGTCCGTACCATTTGAAAGAACCTTTCCATCCAAAAGGAAGAGCGGATTTGTATCCTGTATGTGATAAAGCACAAATCTATGCGGTGTCGGACTTATCCCCTCTATGTGGTAGCGGGAAAAACGCTCCGCGCCATCTACAAAAGACAGTCTAGAGGATTCTGCATCATAATCATAGGAACCTCGGTCTATCTGCTCTTTTTTGCCAGACGGTAAAAAACCCTCTACAAGCGTGATTTCAGAAAAAACAAGGGTCGTATAAACAGAGCCATCAAACGAAACGCCTGTATCAACAAAAGTTTTTACGGACAGAGACTCGCGCATATTAAATTCGCGAATATTCGTACCGCTCGTACTAGCACAAGAAAACAGAAGAAAAGCGGCTGTAATGATAAAAATTGATTTAACTTTCTCCATAACGTACAACTCCCTATTATGCAAATTTTGCAAAAAAAAACAAGGAATAGGAGCAGGCTGCAAGACCGCAATCCTAAAGGCAAATTCTCCGTCCTGCGGTTCAGGCAAGATTTATGACGGTACATTCTCGAAAAAACTTATTGATGGCTACGGAATAACAGCGGCTCTGCTCAAACAAAACGGCATTACAATATACAGCGAAGAATCATTCGCAGAAATTTCAAAAAAATAAAAAAAAATGTTGCCGATTGAATTTTTTTTTAGTAATTTTCTATTAAGAAAATTTTCAGGAAAAATTAGCAAAAAGTTCGTCTCAATGATTTTTTGTGAATTTTTTCTGCTACAACTTTTAAGGAGTTATATAAATCATGGCAAAACAGTTGATTTTCAATGAAGAAGCTCGCAAAAAGATGCTCAGCGGAGTTGAGCAGATTGCACAGGCTGTAAAAGTTACACTTGGACCTTGCGGTCGCCTCGTTATGCTCGATAAAAAGTTCG
>CADCRJ010000159.1 GCA_902803735.1 uncultured Spirochaetaceae bacterium | reverse complement strand
TGGAAATTTTACAAGCAACTCATTAAAAGCTGGCGAACAGATTTTTTGATTACCTTTTTTTGCTTTTGCAGATTCAGAAAGTATAAGCCCTGCATCTTCCAATATAGAAGCATTTGTCGCTACTGTAGACTGAGGCTGTTGCAACGCCTCTGCAAGTTCGTTTATGTTCATTTTTTTTGTGCGAAGCAATTCCAACATTTTTATGCGAGGCTCGCTTGCAAGTGCTTTTATAATATTCAAATCTTTAAGTGGATTTATTATAAGGGTCTGCTCAGATTTCTTAGTGCTTTCCATAATTATTGTAGAATAACCATTTTTTTTGATATAATCAAGGAAAATATTAAGATTTTTCGATTCGATTCAATTTAAAACTTCTTTATCTTCTTCAAAAGTCATTATATAATACAAATTAATTTGTTGTGTATCGTAAATAATCGATTTTTAATAGATTCAATCAGAGGTAATTTCTATGATTTTTAAACCAATTATACTGGCTCTTGCAAGTGGTATGCTTTTATCATGCTCACAAAAAGGCGAGAAGCTTGACCTGCCTAGTATTAACGATGGTTATGTTAATGCCAAGTATTCGGGGGCACAGACTTCCGTTCAGGGAACATGGGGAGCGTTGAACTGTCACGATCCAAAGCTTTTTCAAGATGATGACGGAACCTACTATGTTTATTCTACTGATGCCTCAATAGGTGATTTTGGAGTAAAAGGGCTTCAAATCAGAAAATCTACGGATTTGGTGCATTGGACCTGCCTTAGCGACAGTGCGATTCAAGGCAACTGGGACAAGGAGTGGACTGAATGGGTGGGCTTTACTAAAAGCGGCAAGGAGCCTACGTCTTGGGCTCCAACAGTAATAAAGCAGAACGGACTCTATTACATGATGCACGGCATAATAACAGAAAATATTATGAGCGGTAAGCCATCGGCTGCAATTACGCTTGCAGTTGCTTCAAAGCCAGAAGGACCGTTTTATCCTGCTGCGACAGCCGCTCAGAATGATTCAAAAATTCTTGATACATTCAATTCTCTTGGAATAAAATATGAAAGTTCTTTTATAGTGAGATATTCGTTCTATGAGTATTTGCACGAGGAATTCAAAGGAGCAAATGCTAAAAAATGTCTCAATAACGGCATGTATAACGGACAGACTGGCGAGGAAGAGGATTTTGCAGGTTGGCTCTACGGTTTTGGTTGTATAGACCCAGAATTTGTGACCGATGTTGCAACAGGAAATCTTGTGGAGTTCGATAAAAACGGACGCAAATGCTATGCCCTTACTTACGGCTCTTGGAAAGGCGGTATTGCGCTTATCTATGTGGATTCATTGTTACTAAAGCCCGTAGATTCAAACGGCAATGTCATTGATTTTTCTTGTGACACAGAGCGGGGCTGTTTTGGAAAAGCCATCGCAGGCGGTTATGGTGCGGCCTATGAAGGGGCTCAGCTAATTTTTAACTCAGATATCGAAAGTTACTATCTTTTTGTATCCATGGGGAATCTTGAGCACGAATACAGGGTTGGTGTTGGGCGTTCTGCTTCAGTTGACGGCCCGTTTTACGATGCTTCAGGCAGACCTATGCTTTTGGACGGCATGAATTCAATGCAGTATCATTCAATAGGCTCGAAAATCAAGGGTGCGACACAAATAGGCAAAGAAAAACCGTTCAGATGCCCTGGAGGTCAGAGCATTCTGCGAGCAAGCGATGGCAATGTTTATTTTGCTTGTCATACGCGTACTAACTTTTTGCCAGGATATTTCTTTTACCTGCAAATAAATCAGCTTTTCTTTAATAAGGATGGCTGGCCAGTTTTGAACGTTAACGAATATTATCCTTTTGAAAAAAGAAGCGGGCCTTTTGAAATGTCACAGGTTGCAGGTGAATATGACGTTATCCTGACTGAAAGAGGCAATAAAACAGGTAAATTCTCTGGATTTGGTTATGCCTTCCCTGCGGATGAGATTAATCTTATTGATGCGGAGCCTACTGTATCAAAAAAAATAAATATAAACAGCAAAGGAAAAATCTCAGGTGCATTTAAGGGCTTTATTGAGCTTGGAGAATTTGACGAGAGAGGATTTCAAAATGTAAAAGTCACGCTCAAAGGAAAAAACTACAACGGCGGAAAGGCTGTATTTACTGGGGTTTTGACACTAGGCCTTGACTGGACATTAGAATCTGAAGAAAAAAGTCCAGAGCTTACGTTCTCATGTCTTGATTCCTCTGAGAGCGGAGAATATTTTATGGGAAATAGACGGTAATTTTTGATATAAAACTAAAAAATATGTTAAATATCAATAATTTTGGTTGACAATCAAAAAATATAGAGGTTATTATAAGATTAATATAAAAACAGTTGTTTTTGTAGGAGGAAAAAATGGTTAAAAGACGTATTCTTTCTGCTATGCTTTGTGCTGCTACCGTTTTTGGAGCAATCTCATTGCAGGGTTGTGGAAAGTCTGAGGCAAAATCTGGTGAAATCACTCTTATGATTTTTGCTCAGCCTCAGGAAAAAGAAATTTTGGATCAGGTTGTTGCAAGATTCGAGAAAAATCACCCTGGAACAAAAGTAAACTTTATTTCATCAACACAGGCAGAATATGGTCAGAAACTTCAGGCACAGCTTGCTGCTAACTCGCTTCCTGATGTTTTCTATCTTGGACCTGGCGATGTCCGCATGTATGTTGACAACAAGAAGGTTCTTGATCTTTCACAGTATGTTCAGAATGTTGAAGGCGTAGATTTTGGCGACCTTTATGAAAATGCTGTAGACACATACCGCTATGACGGAAAATCTTTGGGCGAAGGTTCAGCAATTTGGGCTTTGCCAAAAGACTTTGGTCCTTTCGCATTTGCATACAACAAGACAATGTTCAAAGATGCAGGTGTTCCGCTTCCTAGCACAGAAGAGCCATACACATGGAAGGAATTCATGGATGTATGCGAGAAACTTACTGTAGATGTTGACGGAGACGGTGAGGCTGATAAATTCGGTACAGGTCTTAACCCACGCTGGGCTTTGATTCAGTTCATTTGGGGTAACGGCGCAGACTTTATCGATAAAACAGGAACTAAAGTTACAATTACAGATCCGAAATTCGTTGAAGCTCTTCAGTTCTGGGCAAACATGACAGTTGGTGGAACAAAACTGGACGGAAAAACTTATGCAGCTGTAACTCCAAGCGCAGCACAGTCACAGTCTCTCGATACATACCAGAGATGGCTCAAAGGCGACTTGGCATTCTTCCCTGCAGGTCCATGGGACTTGGCTGCATTCAACAAAACATTGCAGTTCGAGTATGACTTGATTCCTTGGCCAGTACACGAGGATCGCAGCATGACAGCAACATATCGTGGTGGTGTAGGTTATGCAGTTGCAGCAAACTCAAAGAATCCTAAAGCTGCTGCTGAGCTTGCTCTTTATCTTTCAGCAGATAAAGAGGCAAACACAATGTACTGTGACCTTGACTTGCAGATTCCTAACCTTAAATCTTTGGCAGAACGCTATACATCAAAAGGCAAGCCAGAGAACCGTCAGGAATTCTTGAACATCATTTCTAAGACTGGTCGCTCATGGCCTTCTGACAACACTTACACAAGTGACTGGTTTGAAGAGTTCTTTGTAAGCGTACAGAAAGTTATTGACGGAACAATGTCTGCACAGGAATATTGTGAGTCAATCCAGCCAAAAATGCAGGATAAACTTGACAAGGGTCTTGCAAAAGCTAAAAAAACTCAGAAATAACAAATAGCACGGAAGCTTTTGCTTCCTGCTTTGTCTTGCTGATTAGTTAGCACTAGCACCGCTTTTACATCTCAAAACTTGCAAATGCGGTGCTATTTTTTTCTAAAATGGGGTTAATTATGGCAAAAACTAATGTCATAAAAGAAAAATTTAACAAAATACGTAATTTAAAAGATGAAGAGAAGGCTGGCTTAGTTTTTGTCCTTCCTCCTATAATTGGATTTTTACTTTTTACCGCTGTTCCTTTTATATTCTCTATTTATGCCAGCTTTACCAGCTGGGATTCTATGACAGATTTAACCTCCCTTTTTACAATGGATGCACATGAAAGGGAATTTTTCTATATTGGATTTGAAAACTACAAAGAACTCTTTTCTGATGGAGACTTCTGGAAAGCATTGTGGAATACTTTCTTTTATATGATTGGTATCCCAATCGGAATGTTGTGGGCTATTTCGCTCGCAGTATCATTCAACAAGAAGCTCCCTGCTGTAAAAGCTTTTAGAGTTATTTATTATATACCTGTTGTAAGTTCTATCGTTGCTGTTTCTCTTTTGTGGAAATGGCTTTATAACGGAGACTTTGGTCTTATCAACCAGTTCCTTAACTGGGCTTTTGGCATTAAAGGTCCTAACTGGCTTGAAAATCCTTCAACCGTAAAACCTTCTATCATGGCAATGACAATTTGGAGAGGTGTAGGTGGCACGGCCTTGCTTTATCTCGGCGGTCTTCAGAACCTTCCAAAGTCTTACTATGAGGCTGCCGTTCTTGACGGCGCAAGCGGTTTTAGAATGTTCCGTTCAATCACTTGGCCGCTTTTGAGACCTATATCGTTCTTTATCGTTGTAACAGGAATTATTGGCGGTGCACAGATGATTGTTGAGCCTCAGATTATGGCACCTAGCGGCGGTACAGATTATAGTGCAGGAACAATCGTCTTCTACATTTGGCAGAGAGCGTTCGGACCTGCCGATGCAAAGGGATTTGCCTGTGCTACGGCTTGGGTTCTTGCAATAATAATCTTTATTGTTACAGCACTTCAGTTCAAATTCAGCTCTAGCAATGACAATTATCTTGAATAGGAGAAGCAAACAAATGGCATTAATCATAAATCCTAAGAAAAGAGTTATGAGCAAAACAAGCCTTAACAACTTGGATGCTCTTTCTACATATGCATTTTTGGTGATTGGCTCTGTATTGATGATTATACCGCTGATATGGATGTTCTTCTCTTCATTGAAGACACCTGCGCAGTTCCTTACAACGCAGCTTTCACTTGCAATGCCAGAGAATCCTCAGTGGAGCAACTTCACACATCGTGTATGGCAGATGAACCCAAAGCTTCAGCTGGGTATTCTTAACTCGATTATAATCTCGTTCTCTACGATTATTGTTGGAACCTTTGTTTCATCGCTGGCTGCTTTTGCTTATGCAAAGCTGCGTTTCCCTGGCAAGCAAAAACTGTTCCTTGCAGAGCTTGCCACGATGATGATTCCGTTTGCCGTAATTATGATTCCGCAGTTTATCATGTATGCCCGCATTGGCTGGCTTAATACATGGTTCCCGCTCATGATTCCGGGAATGCTTGGTAATGTAAGCATGATTTTCTTTTTGCGTCAGTATATGGGCGGTATCCCTACGTCACTTGTAGAGAGTGCCCGCATTGACGGAGCTGGTTATTTTAGGATTTATGCACAGATTATCATGCCTAACGCAAAGCCTGCTGTAGCGGCTCAGGCAATCTTGTGGTTCATGGGCGCATGGAACGACTTTTTCGCTCCTAGTATCTACCTTAATGAGCCAAGAAAGCTTACAGTTCAAGTTATGATTAGCCAGCTCAACGCAATGTATGCGATTCAGACCGATTATCCATTGCTTTTGACTGCATCGCTCATCGCACTTTTGCCAGTATTGATTATATTTATCATATTCCAGAAGCAGATTATCGCTTCTGTTGCTATGACAGGATTGAAATAATGGCTCTTTTGGCATTAAGCGGTTTTGTCCAAACTCATGATGCGACAATCGTAAAAGAAAATGGCGTGTATTATCGTGTTCAGACCGGAATGGGTATTCCTGTCTCGGTCTCAAAAGATTTGCATCACTGGGATTTGTTGGGGAAAATTTTTGAAGAGAACCCTCTTTGGACAAGTCGTGCAATTCCTGGCTCAACTAGTCTTTGGGCACCAGAGATTGTGTTCAGAAACGGCGAGTGGAGGGTTTATTACTCAGTAAGCACTTTTGGAAGCCAGAAAAGTGCGATTGGTCTTGTTGTTAACAAAACGCTGGACCCTGCCTCGCCTGAATACTGCTGGCATGACTTGGGCTGTGTATTGCAGTCAGATGAGTCTTGCAGGTACAACGCCATTGACCCGGCAGTAATCTCGGACGAGCAGGGTAACGACCACTTGCTTTTTGGCTCCTTTTGGGGCGGCTTGCAAATGGTTCCGCTTACAAAGCAGGGATTTGTCGTAAAAGACGCAGAAGTCGTGAATATCGCTTCTCGCCGTACTAATCCTAACCCTGTTGAAGGGGGATTTATCATTCGTAAGGATGGGTATTATTATCTGTTCGCGTCTTATGATTTTTGTTGCCGTGGTACAGCAAGTACCTACCATATTGTTTGCGGCCGCTCGGAAAATCTCTACGGGCCTTATTACGACTCAATAGGCGAGAGTTTTCTTGAAAGCGGTGGTGACACTTTACGTGACGGGTTCAGTTTTAAGAAGTGGGCAGGACCTGGACACAATTCAGTGTTTGCTGATGATGACGGGAAGTATTACCTTGTTTATCATGCATACGACAGGGAAGATAACGGAGAGCCAAAACTTCTAATTGAAGAGCTGTTTTTTGAAAATGGCTGGCCAAAAGTAAAGGTTTAATAAGGATTGTAGAATGAATTATATAGATTTAACACAAGAAGATGAAGCAAAGCCTCTGATTATGCAGAGGGCTGACCCTTACATTTATTATCACACAGATGGCTACTATTATTTTACAGCCTCAACTCCTGAATACGATAGAATCGAAATCCGTAGGGCATGGTCAATAAAAGCTTTAAAGGATGCAGAGCCTGTAGTAATATGGAGAAAGCATGCCTCAGGTCCTATGAGTTACCATATTTGGGCACCGGAGCTTCATTTTATAAATGGCAAGTGGTATATTTACTTTGCGGCTGGTAGGAGCGAGGATCCATGGTGGATTCGCAGCTGGGTTCTTGAGAACGAGAGTGCAGACCCGTTCGCTGGCAAATGGGAAGAAAAAGGACAGCTTTTTGCAGAATGGGATTCCTTTATGCTTGATATGACAGTATTCGAGCATAAAGACAAGCTTTATGCAGTTTGGGCACAGAAACGCCAGGAACGAAGCGAGAATTCTGCATTGTTCATCTCTGAGATGGAGAACCCTTATACCTTAAAAAAGCCTCAAACTTTGCTAACATATCCAGAATTTGACTGGGAATGCAAGGGGTTCAAGGTTAACGAGGGTGCCGCTGTATTAAAACGTAACGGCAAGTTGTTCTTGACTTTCAGCGCAAGTGCTACCGATGCGACTTATTGTATGGGCATGCTTGTTGCGGATGAGAACGCTGACTTGCTGAAGGCTGAGAGCTGGAAAAAACTTTCTGCTCCAGTTCTTACAACAGATGAATCAAAAGGAATCTTTGGGCCAGGGCACAACAGCTTTACAACAAGCCGAGACGGAAAGATTGACTATTTGGTCTATCATGCTCGCCCTTATGCCGAAGTTGACCTTGATTTTGCATTGTATGACCCGAACCGCCATACATGGATAAAAAGAATAACCTACGACAGCAACGGTTATCCGATATTCAAATAGAAAGGAGTTTGTTATGGACACTAAAGTAACGCTTGTTAAAGAGTTCAAAGTTGGGCAAGTTGATAAAAACTTGTTCAGTTCTTTTATTGAGCATCTTGGTCGTGCCGTTTATACAGGTATTTACGAGCCTGAGAACAGCATCTCTGATGAGCAGGGATTTAGAAAAGATGTCATAGAAATGGTAAAAGACCTTAATGTTGCTCTCGTGCGCTATCCTGGCGGTAATTTCTTGAGCGGCTACAACTGGAAGGACGGAATCGGTCCAAGAGAGAACAGACCTGTCCGCCTTGACCGTGCATGGCATACAATTGAGCCAAACAAAATCGGCATTGATGAATTTTATGATTGGACAAAGAAGAGCGGCACCGAAATCATGGGAGCCGTAAATATGGGAACAGGAACCCCACAGGATGCGGGAGACCTCGTTGAGTACTGCAACTATGAGAAAGGTACTTACTGGAGTGACCTTCGACGCAAAAACGGACATGAGAAACCTTACGGCATAAAAACATGGTGTGTCGGTAACGAGATGGACGGTCCTTGGCAGATTTGTCATCTTGATGCTAACGACTACGGAAAAAAGGCCCGCGAGTCAATCAAAATCATGAAATGGACAGACGACACAATCAAGACTGTAGTTTGCGGAAGTGCTTCTTCAGGAATGCCTACATATCCAGAGTGGGACAGAATAGTACTTGAGCATACTTACGATGTCGCAGATTATATAAGCATCCATCGCTATTTTGAGAACTTCGGAAACGATGATGAGTTCCTTGCAAGCTTCTATGATATGGAGCAGTTCATAAAAACAGCAACAGCTACTTGTGATTATGTAAAGGCTCTCAAACGCTCAAATAAGACAATCAATTTGTCATTTGATGA
>CADCRJ010000158.1 GCA_902803735.1 uncultured Spirochaetaceae bacterium | reverse complement strand
GCAGAAATCACGGCACTTGTGGCTGAACGAACAGCCGCAAAGAAAGCAAAAGATTTTGCAAGGGCTGATGAAATCCGCAACCAGCTTTCAGCACGTGGTATTACAATTATTGATACTCCAAACGGACCTGCTTGGAAACGTGGATAAAAATTTTTTTAATTTTTTTAATTTTTTTGTAACATTTAGGTAGCATTGTGTTTTTTAATAATATGGAAGCGAATCAGCAAGAAAAAGTCATAGATGTGTCTAATCCTGCTGATTTCAGAAACTTGTACAATGAGACGTTTTCTTTGCTCTATAAGATTTCATGGCGAATCGTCAATGACGAAGAAGCCGCGGAAGACCTCGTACATGATTCATACATAAAAGCGACTGAAAAAAAGTTGAAATTTCCTAGCATCGATGATGCCAAATTTTGGTTCATCCGAGTTGTGAAGAATACCTCTCTTAATTATGCAAAACGTAAGACAAGGGAGAAAAAAGCTTACAGTAAAGCTTTTTATGAGGACAATCGAAAAGTCGAGTCCGGTGAATCCGAGTTATTACAAGCAGAAGCAAAAAAGCGTACTGTAGAAGCTCTGAACACTCTTCCTAAAAATCTTAAAGAAGTTCTTATTCTCCGTGAATACGGAGATTTGAGCTATAAAGAAATAGGCAAAGTACTCGGAATTACGGAGGGCAATGTAAAAGTCCGTATGTTCCGCGCAAGGGCACAGCTTGAGAAATTAATAGGAGTTGATGATGTCTTCTTATCCTAAAAAAGATTTGCATTCTGTCTACATTGACAAAGAAATGCCAGACACGTTTGTCAAGGAATACGAAACAAACGTCAAGCTATCAGAAAAAAGCTCCGCAGAATTAAAGAGAATGACAGCTATCCACGACATTCTGCAGAACGACGCACACAACAAAACAGTTGACAGCGCATTTGTAGCCCAAAGCTTTGAGAGGCTACAAACAAAAATGCGTTACAGCAAGGTTGTAGGAACAGCAAATAAGCCGATTCCGTTCCCTGTCAAGATGATTTCAACGGCAGCCGCTACGGCAGCTGTTTTTGCACTCGTATTTATGCCGTTGATTTCAAAATCTCAGACGGTGATTACAGCACCAGAAATACGAGCAATAAGCAGAACTGGAAATATGTTGAGTTCGCTTGCAAAAAATGATGTAATTATCGATGGAAATTTGGATTCCAACATATCTTTTGCAGAAGGTTCAACAAGGGAACAGAAAACAATACAAGCAACAACATTGGCTTCAAACCGCAGCAGGAACACTCGCTCGCTCGGAAAGAAGCTTGCTTCCATTGATGTTTTCAGACCGGAGTTTGACTCCCCTGCTCCTATAAAGATTTCAGTTCCTCGTTTCCATGAACTTCCTACAAACGAAGAAGATACTGTTATTCTTCCTAATTTTATAGACAATTAACCCCACTTCGGATGATAATAAGCCTGTTCGGAAACATCTGTTTCAGAACAGGTTATTTTGATAACTTGCTTTTCTAGCAACAAGCACATCAAAAAAATTATTAATGAATGGGATTTTAAATTGAACCTACAAAAGTCTTTTTTTCTGCTATACAGGAAATTTCCTCTTTTCAGAACATCGTTTTATGTATTTATAATTGCAGCAGTTCTTATTACTGTTTCAATAATCACAGTAAAAACAAAAAAGATTCCTGCAATACACTCTATAGATCCGCAGATTGGCTTGCCCGGCGATACGATGACAATCAAAGGTGAGAATTTCGGAATGACAAGAGGCTCCAGCTATGTTGAGATAGGAAATAATCGCATAACGGCTTCTGGTTATATTCAATGGACAGACAATCAAATTCAGCTCATCCTTCCTTCAAATATTCAGGACGGACTTATATTTGTCGTAACCTCTTCAGGAAAATCAGAGCCAGAGTTTTTTGCAAACGAGCACGGAATTCCTATCGCAGTTCCTCCAGACACAAAAACACTCTTACCTACAATTTCATCTGTAACTCCAGCATCAGGTGTATGCAATGGACTACTTACAATAAACGGTACGAATTTCGGTACAATCAGGGGAAAAGGTTGCGTACTATTCTCTGCAAATAGGGAAGATGCTAAAAATGAGGCTAGTCGGCTACCACAGGATATTCAAGGAGAGCTTGATATCCAGTATATTCCTGCAAACGAGCAGGATTTTGATTACGAATACTGGAGCGACAACGAAATTAGGGTAAGAATCCCTGACGGAGCAGAAGGTGGAGTTCTGGTTGTTAAGACAGAAAAAGGACTCAGCAACGTATTCAAGATTGACGTGAAATTTCCTATTGGCAAAAAGACGTATTCAGACCGCAAAACGTACCTGATTCAGCTGAATGCGGACATTGATAGCATTGACGCAAAAACAGACACAAATATAATGCTCAAAGTGCCACGACCAGTAAAAACAGCAGGGCAGCCAATGGCTGAATTGACTGAATGCAAGCCAGAACCATCTGTATATGACTTTAAGAATACAATAATTCACCAAGTTGAACTTCAGAAAAATTCTCAGCAAACAAAGAAGCTCTCGTTCACTCAGAATTTTGTAATTTCAGTATATTCGATAAAAACGAATATAAACGAGAAACAAGTAAAACCATTCTCAGAAAAAAGCCGTATTCTTTATAAAATGGCAACAACTCCAGACAAGCTTATAAGAAGCGGTGACGAGGACTTTATAGCCCTTGCAAAATCAATTGTCGGCAATGAAACAAACCCTTACACACAGGCACGACTTATTTATGAATATATAACAAAGAACTACAGACTTGTAAATATTCCTAGAAAAGCAGACGCAAACCCTAAAGATCTTATAAAACGAAAAAGTGGTGATGCTTATGATTTTTCAATAGTATTCACAACATTGCTACGTGCTTGTAAAATTCCATGCCTCCCTGTCAGCGGAATCCTTATCGATGCGGACAAGCAAAGCAAGCCCCATTGGTGGACAGAGTTCTACATTGAGAATTTCGGCTGGATTCCCGTGGACGTCGCGTTAGGAATAGGACTTGAGTACAGGGCCTTTAAGCCTATTGCAAACACTCACGACTTTTATTTTGGCAACTTGGACAGTCAGCACATAGCTTTCTCTCGTGGCTGGAACGAACTAAAGCAGTCGCTTATAAACAGCAAAGTTGTGTACAGACCGAAATCTTATGCGTTACAATCAATATGGGAAGAAAGCAGCTCTGGAAATATAAATTACAGCTCGCTGTGGAATGACCCTATTGTACTTGGAATATACTAGACAACTTACATTTTTATGGAGGAAAACATGAATACTAAAGTTCTCTCTGTAGGTGGCTCAATCGTTGCCCCAGAATATCCTGACACAGCTTTTGTAAAGGAATTTGTTTCAATGGTAAAGGATTTTCTTGCAAAAAATCCAGATGACAGGCTTATCCTCGTAGTTGGAGGAGGCGGTCCTGCAAGAATCTACCAGAAAGCATACAGAGAAGTTGCACAGATTGCAGAAAACAGCGGCACAGACGCAGCAGACTGGATTGGCATAATGGCAACGAGACTCAACGCACAGTTTGTAAAAGCCAGTTTTGGCGATTTGTGCAAGGAAGCTGTCGTAACAGACCCAACGGCAGATATCTCATTCACAGGCAAGATTCTAGTTGCCGCTGGTTGGAAGCCTGGATTCTCAACAGACAACGACGCAGTTCTTCTCGCTGAGAAATTCAACGCAGATACAGTAGTGAATTTGAGCAATATTGAGAAAGTCTATACTGATGACCCTCGTAAAAATCCTGATGCAAAACCTTTGGACACAATTTCTTGGGAAGATTTCAGAAAAATGGTTGGCGATGAATGGGTTCCTGGCAAAAACTGTCCGTTTGACCCAATCGCAAGCAAAAAAGCCCAGTCAATGAAGCTCAAAGTTATATGTGCTGGTGGCAAGAATATAGCAAATACCCGCGCAATTCTTGAAAATGGTTCATACACTGGTACTACAATAGCATAAAACAAAAGGGGCTAATCATAAGCCCCTTTTACTCTAGAATTCCTCTAGCTTAGAAAGCAATCCATCAAGTTTCGTTCCATAATCAGGATCTGCTGCCCATGTTCTAGAAAGCTCAAAAACTGTGGGAGCCTTACCACGCGGACTAACCCATTTGTAGCGGTTGTCAACAAGCTCATTTTTCAGCACAGATTCGCTAGTAGTCGCGTATGCATGAAGATGCTGAATATGTGCACGAACACCCATGCGCTCATTTGCAAAACGCTCTCCCTTTCTAGACTCGTCAATAGCACCAAGCCCACAATAATTGTTCATATCAGGCGTAACAAGATTTCCATAGCACAGATAACCAGTTTCAAGGCACATCTGAACAAAAGCACAATCAGAATTTATTCCTTCTGTCTTTGCCTCGCTTATATAATAGCGTGCCAAGCGACGTATTTTTGCTTTATCCCCGTTAGGATTTTGAGTCAGAAAAAAAGAAACCAGCTCACCCGCTGATTTTATTCCAGGATCTGTAAGATTTCGTGAACATACATCCGAAGTTGAAGGCGATGTCATGCATGAGAATAGAAAAAACAATGTAGATAAACAGATTCCGATGCAGATTTTTTTTCTCATAATAAAATTTATCGGAAAATTTCAACGAATTCTTTTGCAATAGAAGGCCTTACAAATCTTCCCTCATAATACTAACAAAAAATTATTGCATTATAATGAAAAAAATGCATTTTCAAATCAAATTATTTATTAGCTATGAATAAAACTTATAAACCACAAATACGAGAACTTACGATGCTTTATGGGCTTACATACCCAAGCACAGACGAGCTTATCATGCTTATTTTAGGAAGCGGGTCAAAAACGAAGCCCATAGAAACTCTCGCAAAGGAAGTTCAGTCTGTAATACTTGCAGCGAATACAGAGTCCTTAGTTCAGAACCTTATGAGTGTCAAAGGAATGGGACAAAACAAAGCCCTGTGCATCGCAGCAGCACTTGAACTGGGACGCAGGGTAACAAGACAACCACAAGCCATAGTATCAAGCCCTTCTGACGTAATTCCCTACATACAGAGTTATACAATGCAGCCTATGGAACATTTTCTCTGCATAACAATGAACGGTGCAAGGGAAATCCTTTCAATTCGGGTTGTATGCGTAGGTTCAGGGAACATGGCGATACTGCGTCCAGCCGAGATATTTGCAGAAGCAGTAAAAGAACACGCATCCGCAATTATCCTTAGTCACAATCATCCGAGTGGAAATCCAGAACCGTCAGAACCTGACATAAAAACTACTTACTCCCTCTCAAAGGCTGCGGAGGTGCTTGGAATCGCATTGTTAGATCATATTATAATAGCAAAGAATGGATATTATTCGTTTTTAGAGCACAATTTGCTGGAAAATTCAGACGAAAAGAAAAAATAAATATCTGACACAAAAAAGCTATGTCCGCAAACACGAACATAGCCTTATATCAAACATAAAAAATTTTTATTTTACGAATTCCTTTTTAAGGAAATCCAAATCAAGCTCTGGATAAAGAACGTGCTTTGAGAGCAATGCACATACACGTTTTTTTGCTTCTTCCTTTACGGCAGGGTCAAGAACAATCTTACCTTTAGCAGGTTTTCCGTCCTTTGTTACGCCTGGCTTAGTTCCCTTGAAAACAAGGTCAAGAATAGAAGCAACCTCTGCCATATCAGCTGTATCCATACCAAGGGTTGTAAGTGCTGGTGTTCCCGCACGGATACCAGAAGTCCACCATGCACCGTTCTTATCATACGGAAGGGCATTTGCATTTGCTGTGATACCGCACTCAAACAAAGCAGCCTCTGCCTGTTTGCCAGTAAGCCCGTAAGTAGTAACATCAATCAGCATAAGGTGGTTGTCCGTTCCGTTTGTCTGAAGACGCATACCAAGCTTCATACATGAATCGGCAAGTGCTGCAGCATTCTTGACGATATTGTGAGCGTATTCCTGATATGCAGTAGAATTAGCTTCTTTGAAAGCAATTGCTTTTGCAGCCATAACGTGTGGCAAAGGTCCGCCAAGAACCATCGGACAGCCTTTGTTGACATAATCAGCAAAAGCGGCTTTGCAAAGAATCATAGCACCACGTGGACCACGCAATGTCTTGTGAGTTGTTGTCGTTACGATATCAGCCCATTTTACAGGGTCATAATCACCTGTAAACACTTTACCAGCAACAAGACCGGCAAAATGAGCCATATCTACCATAAGAACAGCTCCGCACTTGTCAGCAATCTCTCTGAACCGCTTGAAGTTTATTTTTCTAGGATATGCAGAATAACCAGTCAAAAGTATGAGAGGTTTTACTTCCATAGCCTGTTTTTCAATTGCATCATAATCAAGAAGACCTGTATCTTTATCAACGCCATAAGGATGGCTCTCAAACATACGAGCAGAAACATTCATCTTGTAGCCATGAGTAAGGTGACCACCACAAGAGTAATCCAATCCCATGAGCTTCTGATTTCCAAAACGCTTTCTGAGCAGCTCAAACTGCTCCGCAGTCAAATCATTAAGCGATTTTACACCAAGCTCTTCCAAAGTTGGAGTCTCAACCTTTGCAGAAAGAATTGCCCAATAAGCAACAAGATTTGTATCTGCACCAGAATGTGGCTGAACATAAGCATAATCAGCACCGAACAAGTCCTGTGCTTCTTTTGCAGCAGCCATCTCAACTGCATCAACGTTTACACAACCACCGTAATAGCGGTGCTCCGGATACCCCTCTGCGTATTTGTCTGTAAGAAGGTTGCCCATAGCTGCCTGAACAGCAAGTGAACAATAGTTCTCAGAAGCAACAAGCTTCAAATGAGTACGCTGGTTCTCAATTTCCTTAACAACATCTGCAGCAATCTCAGGATTTACAGAAGAAACCTGCTGGAGATTAGCAACATAAGAAACCATAGCCGCATTTGGTTTTCCACCTGCTGCCGCAAGATAATTTTCCAAAGGTGTGGACATATTTCGCTCCAAAATTTGAAATACAGAAAAATCCCTAAAATTGATTTAGAAAGCTTTCTGTTCTGATTTTAATAAAAATTCCAATGCTTCTCAATAAGAAAAAATAACTAAAATTTGATTTAAAATTCGATTTCACGATATTATTAAAGTATGAATTCCATTAGAATAAAAATCTTCCTTCTAATTATTTTTTTTATTTCCTCTTTATCGTCTGCAGAACAAATAGAAGAGCTTAAGGAAGAAGAGCGAGCAACGCTTTTAGAAAACAGAACAGAGATAACGATAAAATGCAATACCTTACATGCAGATGTATTCATCAACGGAGTTTATCAAGGAAAAACAAAGCTTACGCTTAGAAATATGCAAGAAGGACTTTACAAGCTGCGGCTGGAAAAACGTGGATTTAAGCCAAAAGAATACATTATTGCCGTAGAAAACGAGACCGCAAAGCGTTTTTACATAGAGCTTGAAGCAGAGAATAAGTCAAAAAACGCGGAAACTGGCGAGCAAAGCCAAGCACAGCCGCAAAGCACAGAACCGCCCAATCAAGAAACAGCAGAGCAACTGCCTCCCGAACAAGAGCCGACAGAAGGACAGGAGGGACAACAAAACGGCGAAGCCTTGCAAAACTCCAGCGTGCAAGACTCTGAGCAAAGCACAAAGGGCGAAACCCCGTTGTGGAAGCGCTGGCTGTTTAACGAGTAGTTTTTTTCAAAAAGCTTACCAATCGTCGCTCGGTTCAAACGCAGGTGCGTTACTTTTTGAAAGGAACTCCGTTTTTTCGCTTTTTTCAGTAACGTTAGTAACATTCTGGAATGCAGATGTTTTGTCTTTTTCTGCCATCACAACAAGCTCCTGCTTTTGAGCGGGCAAGTTGCTTACTTTTTTAGGAGGCATAAGGATTGATTCAATTTGCTCGTATTTTTTTCGATTTTCTTCATCAGCAAGGATTTTTTCAAGATTTTCTGCGTTAGCCTTGTGAAAGCAATCAAGAGCAGTATCGCCGTCAGCATCCTTCAAAGAAACATCCGCGCCATAAGCTTTAAGAAGTTTAACAGTAGCAAGCACACGGTCAAGATTCTTGCGCTCAGCCGCAAGCGTAAGCATGGTTGACAAGTGATTGCTACGCTTATTAACGTCTGCACCAGCTTTGAGGAACCGCTCTACAAGCTCAGTACAGTCCCCATACCATCTATCAAGATTTTTACACACAAGCATAGGAGCTGTATGTCCTGATTTCTTCGAAGCTAAATTAACATCTGCTCCGTGGGCAATCAAAACATTTACGGCAGAAAGCGCATAATCCGCAAATGAATTAGTTTTTAAAATAGCATACATGAGCGGACTGTAGCCTTCTGAATCCATAACGTTGGGATTGGCACCCGCAGCAAGCAGCTGATTAATCACAGGAAAAGCACCAGCACTTTCTGCCATCACACGGCTCTGGCACAAAAGCGCGGTATCGCCATTTTTTGCCCTGTGATTCACATGCGCTCCGTGCGAAAGCAAAGCGTCAATGGCAGGAACGCACTCCCAATCGTATTCACTTTTAGAGAAGTATATAATAGGTGTTACTCCATCGTTGTCTTCCAAATTAACATCTGCACCATGAGCTACAAGCCACTCAACATTTTCAGGACGCAAAGTAAACCCTGAAGGTTCTCCGCAATAAAAAAGGGCACTATGAGCATTTTCGTCCACAGCGTTTACGTCAGACCCAAGAGCAAGGAGCGCGTCAAGAATCTTTGGATTTACTTTTACACTATCATCACAAACCTTCATCATCAAAGTGATTTTTTGAGCCTCATCATACCAGTAGCCAGGATTTGCACCCTCCTCAAGGAGAATAAGCGCAGCTTCTCTAGAACGGGCATAAAAAAGCGAGTATTGAACAGGCTGCCAGTCTGAATTAGGAAGGGTATCAATGACGGCTCCATTCTTGGCAAGCAGCCGCACAGCATCATAATTAAAGGAATCAATGGCGCATTCCAGCGGAAATTGGGGCGCACTTTTATACTTCCCATTAGAATCTTTTTTTCCGTAATGCAGTTCATACTTATTCTCCTGCGATTCCTTACTCTTCTCGTTTGGATTTGCACCAGCCTCAAGAAGCATACGAACAATTTCAGCACTACTCTCAGAATGATGCATACATGCAGCGCCAAGAGCCGTCCTGCCATGAGATTTTTTGTTCGGGTTCTTGCCTTTTTTTAACAAAAGGGTAACTTTTTCAACATTTTCCTCGTCAGCAGCCTTAACAAGCGCGGGTGTTTTTATCTCATAAGCAAGATCGCCCACCCAAGAAAAAACATCAACATCAAAGGCTTCGCAAAAGAACAACAGAGAAATTCCCGCAAAGAATCCACCGACTATAAGCAGGACCTTGGCGGCGGCGGCCCCCGCCGCAAGTGCAATTCCGCCGGCGGCAAGCAAACCAATACCAATCAAGCCGATTAAGCCGATTACTCCGAATGCCAAAAGTCCGTACAGCAAGGCTGTGCCTAAAGCTTCACCCATAGGGTCTACCTCCAAAAAAGTCCTTTACTTTATGGTACCTCGAAAAACTCTGTCAGTTTTTCGAAGTTCACTTTAATACAAAACCCTTTACTTCAGCTATATAAAGTTCGTTCAAGCAACTGTCCTTTTTAGGGTCAATTTCTGCAGGAACTTTGGACATATAAGCCATAACATAGCTTAAGACAATTGTATAGCCAGACGGCGTTTGAATCAAAATCGGCTCTGAATCCCAAACGTCTTTGACATACTCCCCTTCCTTGGTGGAAGCGGTGGCTGTTCAATGAGTCTGGGGAGACGCCGTAATTTTGCTTATTTTACGGCAAATCCCTCTACGCAATATACATTAATCTCAGTATCGTCAGTTATATGCAACATTGGCTCAGACGTATTGGCATAAGCATTCAGAGCGGTCAGGACAATTGTAAAGCCGTCTTCTGTCTTTATGAAAACAGGCTCTTTTACATAAACTCTGTCAGAATAATTTTCAGGGGCAAGCACAAGGTATTTTCTCAATTCTTGCCTAACATCAAAAGTTTTACCCGCAAATGAAACAATGTTGTTCGTATTACATTCAAGAGGATAAATTTCCGAGAAATTTGAAATATCAATTTTTTTGTCAGAATTTGCTCTTACCCAAAAATAATAGTCAACATCTTTTAAATCCGAGTATTCTGAAAAGCCAAATGTTTTCTCAAAATTTTCTTTTAACCAAGAAGGTTTCTTTGAAAGCCATCTAATTTTTTTATAAGAACGCCCTAAAATCTGCTTCTCATCAAGGCTCAGAGCCTCAACAACAGCATCAGTGTTTACTTCGCCATTCACAAGAAGATTATGCTCATTAAGCACTTTCTCCATAATGCGCGTCTGGCTCCAAAGGGAAACATTTGTCATGCTCAAGGGGGAAACTCCGGCAATCCAACATAAGAGTGCGAGAACGGGCGACAAAAGTATAATATGAGCACCTTTCTTTATAAAGGAGAGAGCGATAGCCAAGCAAGAAAACAGGGTATACATCACAATAGCGTAACGTTCAGGCGAAATACCATGGGCACAGATTCTGTCAATTGAAATAAAAATCTGCATGATTATAAGAGGTATCAGCATGAAAGGAACAAATTTCTTGAACAGACGAGTTGCTTTGCACTCATAGTAAGGAAGCGTAAAGCAAAACAAAATGTACAATGCAGTCGCAATGCTTATGAATATATTTGCCTCACGCATCGGAATCGAAAAGCTAACAATGACCTTTACAAGATAGGCGTACAGCACAACAAGATAAATGATGAACAAAGGCATCAATGTATAAAAATACACAACTTTGTTAAATTTCGAGATTTTAATCTTGTCTTCTTTTCTGCATAAATAGGCTACAAAACAATCTACAAAAACAACAAATGTTGAAAAACACCAGATATATCCATGTATATTAGAAATATATTCTTCGTCCAAAAACAGAGTTTCTATTGTCTGATAGATTATTGAGAGTGCAGTTCCTACGCAAGTCATAAGAACTAAAGCTGCAAAAGCAGACTCAAAAATGTTAAGCACGATTTTTTCTTTTGACTGCGTAAAAGAAAGCAAGAACGGACAAATAGCAAAAGCAGAGACTAAAATCCAAACAAATACACTATGAACACTTTCAAAAGATTTCCACAAATAGAAAACTGGTATTGTACAAATTATACAAAGACCTTGAATAATAAGGTGCAAACGATTTTTGTCCCTAAAGATTTTCTCCACGGCAAGCTGCACACAAAAAGAAAGCACACACATAAAACCAGACGCAAAAGCCCAGGCAGTACAAACGTCTTGCTTTGCTGCATACTTTGTCGAAATACAAAAAGAAAATGCGGTCGCCACCCCTAGCCCTAAAATATAGACAGCAGGGAACCTAAGAAAGGCAGGCTTAATAGTTTTTAGCATCTGAAAAATTTTATGCCGTATTGTAGAGAAAATCTTGTTTGCCATGATTTATTTCTTTCCTTTGAGATTTTTTGCCAGTCCTCGCAAGCCCCCGACAATCGCTTCCATAAGATTGAAGAGTGGCGGGCAGTGCGATTTTATGTCCGCGAGTGTGAAAGTGAGCGGAGACTGCATTATGCTCACGATACGCGAGTCGTTGATTAGATGCACCGAATTGAACTGGAACTTCGGTTCAGAAATCATCTCCTTTATGTCTTCTGGTATGTCACCTTCTTCTTTTATGCGTTTCTGCAAGGATTTGTCGGCGAGTTTGTAATACGGAATGTAATTTTTTCCGCTGAATTCGCTCGAATAGTAGTGGATGATTTTTGCATCTCTGAGAAACGCAAGTCCACCGTGGCTTGGCTGACAGTTCCACTTTCCGTCAAGGAATTTCATTTTAAGCCCTGTGCGGTAGTTTGCCTCGTTGAGCGCACTCTGGTCGTGCTTGTCGTGCTTTGTGTATGCCGAGTATTTCCAGATTTCGTTCCATTGCTTGAAAAGCTCTTTTGTCTGCTTTGCCTGCTCTTCGGTCTCTGCTTTTGCGAGCACAAGACCGCCGTTGATGTTCGCTCCAAGCTTTTTTGTGCCTGAGAAGCCGAGCTTTTTGTCGCGTGCAAGGAAGTATTTTTTATGGATATGCTCGTCGAGCATACAGTGTCCGTCAAGAACTCCGCCGGTCGTACAATCTTCTTTCTCGATGTCGCTCAAATCATCGCAGATAATTGTGTCGCAGTCGATGTACAGAAAACTTCCGCTTACATATTCAGGGATAGCCGTCTTAATAAGGCGGCTCCTGTCAACATTCGGAACATCATCCGCAAAATCGATGCTGATAATCTGGCTCGCATATTTTTTGTGTTTTGTTCGTTTGTTTTCTTCTGTAAGGCTTGCGTTCGTCTTGTTGTCAACGAGAACGATAAGCTGAGCCGCAGGATTATGTTTCCTCAGCGAGTAAGCCGACATCAAAGCCTGTTCGTAATATAAATCCTTTGGTGTCGATGTCAGGACATAAACATATTTCATTTAGTTTTCACCTTTCAACTTTCCGTTTTTTAATCTCTTGAGAACAAGTCTCGTGTGAAGATTTTATCCTTCACATCGGCAAGTTCTTCTGAATATCTGTTTGCGATGATTACATCACATTCTTTTTTGAATTCAGCAAGATTTTTCGTGACCCTTGAATTGAAGAAATCATCTCCCTTGTAGGTCGGCTCGTAGACGATGACCGGGATTCCTTTTGCCTTGATTCGCTTCATTACGCCCTGAATTGAGCTTTGTCGGAAGTTGTCGCTGTTCGCTTTCATCGTGAGGCGGTAAACTCCGACGGCTTTAGGATGTTTTGCGATAATTGTGTCTGCGATGAAGTCCTTTCGCGTTGTGTTTGACTCAACGATTGCCTGAATCAGGTTCTGCGGAACATCACGGTAGTTCGCCAGAAGCTGCTTTGTGTCTTTTGGCAGGCAGTAACCGCCGTAACCAAACGACGGGTTGTTGTAGAAGTCTCCGATTCGCGGGTCAAGACAGATTCCCTGAATGATTGATTTTGTGTTCAATCCGCGGACTTCTGCGTAAGTGTCAAGCTCATTGAAGAAAGCCACCCTGAGCGCAAGGTAAGTGTTTGCGAAGAGCTTTATTGCCTCTGCTTCGGTACAGTTCGGGAAGAGGACTTCGATATTTTCTTTGATGGCACCTTCTTTTAAAAGGTTTGCGAATTTTTCTGCCTGAGTTTTTAATTCTGGTGCATCTTTCGGCCAGCTTACGACGATTCGGCTAGGGTAGAGGTTGTCGTAAAGGGCGTGCCCCTCGCGCAAGAATTCAGGCGAGAAGAGCATGTTCTTGTAACCGCTTTCTGCACGGAGCTTTTCTGTGTATCCGACTGGAACCGTTGATTTTACGATGATTGTCGCCTTTGAGCCAGATTTTTTGACAAGCTCCACTACAGACTCAACGCTTGAAGTGTCGAAGTAATTTTTTTCCGGGTCGTAGTTTGTTGGCGTTGAAATGATGATGAAATCAGCATCCTTGTATGCAAGGCTTGCATCGGTCGTGGCCGTTAGGTTGAGTTTTTTTGTAGCCAGATATTCTTCGATTTCTTTGTCGATAATCGGTGATTTTTTGTTGTTAATCAAATCTACTTTTTCCTGAATGATGTCAACTGCATATACTTCATTGTGCTGTGCCAGAAGAATGGCATTTGAGAGACCTACATAACCTGTTCCTGCGACTGCGATTTTCATATTGACCTCGAATGTTTACATTAATGAAGGCTCTAAAAGTTCAGTTTTTTGAGCCAACTTTGGAAATGCATTAGTATAGAAGATTTATAATTTTACTCAGAATCAATAGAATCGGCAAGACATAAAACAATTTGTGTGATATTGTAAACCTTATGAAAAACATTGACTTGGAGAACAAGACCGTACTCGTTACAGGGGCTGCGGGATTTATCGGGAGTTTTCTTTCTAAACGGATTATTGAATCCACAAATTCGTGCCGGGTTATCGGCGTTGACTGTATCACTGACTATTATGATGTCTCTCTCAAAGAAGAGCGGCTGGGTATGCTTTCTAAATTTGGAGAGCGATTTACTTTCATTAAGGCTGACATTGCAGACAAAGCCGCAATGGAAAAAATCTTTACCGAGAATAAGATTTCTGTCGTCGTGAACCTTGCGGCTCAAGCTGGCGTAAGATACTCAATCGACAATCCTGACGCATATATTCACTCAAATATGCTCGGATTCTACACGATTCTGGAACTTTGCCGTCATTATCCTGTTGAGCATCTAGTTTACGCATCGTCTTCAAGCGTTTATGGCACAAACAAAAAAGTTCCGTATTCCACAGAGGATAAGGTTGATAATCCTGTTTCCCTTTATGCGGCCACAAAAAAATCGAACGAG
>CADCRJ010000157.1 GCA_902803735.1 uncultured Spirochaetaceae bacterium | reverse complement strand
TTTTTGGAACCAGAAGTTTTTCATAGCTGTTAGCATCTTTTATCTCGTTTTCCTTAGCATATATTTCCTGCTTAAGCTTGCCTATCTCAAGGCTCCTAAGCTCTCTTTTTACATTGAAAACGCCATAAAGAACGCCATAGACAGGAATCCATTCTTTTAGTTCCCCCAATGAATATTCTTTTTCCCTGACTCTGTCAATCAAGCTGCGGATAAGTTTTGAGTCAAGAAACTCAATGTTTATTTTTTGTGCATCAATAAAAAAAGCCTCTCTAAAAAGAACTTTTGCTTTTTTTTCTTCTCCGCACAATGCAAAACAATCTGCCATCTCTGCCAATACCGGCGCAGAAGCCGGCGTAAGGGAATTTGCCTGCATGAGATAACTCAACGCAGATTCATAGTCCCCGAGTTTTTTTGAGCAAAGACCTTCTTTTCTGCAAATTTCTGCCTTTTGGAACGGATTTTTATCATCTTCCAAACTCTTATAAGCATTCAATGCTAGTGTGAAGACACCTTTTTGAATTGAATACACAGCTTTTGGATAAGTATGAGGTATTTCCTGCAAGTTTGTAGAAAATTGCTCCCAAACAGAAATCAAGCTTTCTCCCTGCTCAAAAGGAGTTAGATTCGGCAAATTTTTTATGCTGTCATTCCAATAAGAGCCACAATAGTACACAAATTTTACTTCCTCGCTCTCAAGGTCATATAAAATGGCTCGCTCCAAGACTTTCTTAGCCTCTTCGCAATTACCTTGTTCAAGGAATTTGTATGCTTTTGCAAGTTCTTCATCGGATTGAATATTCATAATGCGTATCTTTTATTATATCAGAATGAAATTTTTAGTCAATAAACTCTAAAAAAAACTTAGAAAGGGGGTATTGTTTATAATTTTTTTTTAAGATTGTGTCAATATGTTTTTTAAACTTTTTTCTTTTTTTTATTTAAATAATGACTTAATAAAAACTTATTTATATGTTTTTTTTATTGCTTATCTTTAAATTGCATAAAATTGTTCCGATAAGAAGGAGGGGAATCTTTAAAAGACTGTTTTTTGAGAAACCCTATTGCATTTTATGGAATAAGTTTTTAAGGTATTATCGGAATTTTGTTAAATTCCATTGCTTTAGAACTGATGAAAAGATTTATATTGCAGGTTTGTGCCGTGAAAAATCTAAAAACGAATTTTCTTGCATTTTTTTTTCTATTATTAGTTTCTCTTTTTTTTGCTAGTAATTTGTTTGCTGCCAGAACATCTTCTAGTAAGTTGTCTGACAGTACAAAAATATCAGCAAGTGAGTACTCTTCAGATTTGGCAAACGGCTATATCGCATACAGCAATGCAGACTGGATTTCTGCTGTGTTTTTCCTGCGTAAAGCCGTTTCTCTTCCAGGTAGTGCAAGCGACGAAGCCCTTTTCCTTCTTATAAGAAGCGAGATTCTTGCAAATGATTTTGAACATGCCCAGTCCGATTGTGAACTTTTCTTGAAGCAGTTTGATATGAGCGAGTATTTTCCGCTGGTTCAGTATCATAACGGCTATCTGCTTCATTTGCTCGGAAAAAACGAGCAGTCAATTCTTACTTTGACTGATTTTTGCCATAATAATCCTGAAAGTGAATTGTATGCATCCGCTCTTTACTGGATTGCAGAAGCTTTCTATAGTGAATATAATTTTGATTCTGCTCGTTCTTTGTATGAAAGAGTTGTGTATGATTTTCCAAAAGATGATAAGGTTGTCGATGCTCAATGCAAGATTGACATGATAGACCGAAGAAGCCGAGAAGAAAAGCTTTTGTATCTTTTGAAAGTGACTGGTGAGGAAAATCTTTCTGCTAGAGAAGATTATGACAAGCAGCTTCGGGTTTATGAGACTGAAGATAGAATGTCCGGCAGAAAGCAGCTTTCCGATGCTCAGAAGAAAATCTCCGACTTGGAGAAGGAGCTTGCTACGGCTCGTAGTAATAACTCTGAGAAAGATTCTGAAATAACAAGGCTCGTTGAGGAGCAGGCGGCTCTAAAAGAGATGATTTTGGATGCGTCTGATTCTGCTGCGAATGGACATGTTACTGATTTGGAACTTGAAGCTCTAAGGGCAAAGGCTGAGCTTTTGCAATATTTGCTTGATAAACAAGAGGAAAAGAATGAAAAAAAATAAATTGCCGTTTTTGCTAGTATCTTTATTTTTTTTAATGCCAAGCATTGTTTTTGCTGCTAAAATTAAAAAAGATGAGAATCTTGGCATAGAATATAAACCAGCTTCAAAATATAAGCTTGAGTCAGGAAATGTGCGTGTCTGCTTGTACAAGAATACTGGCTCTTTTGGTGTTTATGGGCTTACAGGCAGTATTTTTAAGGTTCCTCTGCTTTCTGCCCTGAATGATTTTGAGAGTTCCCATTTTTTTGTAAAAATTGATGGAAAAGAATATGATTTGAGTTCAAGCTCTTTTATTAGAGAAGTTCGAATACTTGATGATAGGGCTCAAATCCATTATCTTATGGCGAAGAAAGTTGCTGTAGCCGTTGAATTTGAACTTGCTTCGAGTGTTCCTGGAAATCCTTCTGATGTTGTGTGCGTTAACATTTATGTTTCAAATTTGGGCCGCAATAAAACAGAAGTTGCTCTCAAAGGTGTTTTTGATACAGTTCTTGGAGAAAACCGATTTGTTCATTTCAGAACATCAAGTGGTGAAGAAATTACTTCCGAGAAACATTTTTATGGCGATGATTTGCGCCGTGAGAAGAGTATAATTTCTTCAGATGGAAACTCATCTATTCAGTTTGTTTTTACAGGTAATGGAATGACAGTGCCTCGTTTGGTTACTCTTTCTAGTCAGTACGGACTTGAGCATTCTAATTGGGAGCCGAACTTGAAGGACGGACGCAGTTTTAATAATATACATGCGTATATGAATTCTGCTCTTGCCGTTAACTGGAAGCCTTTGCTTGTAGGGCCGTCAAAGACCGAGCGTATCTCTTTTTGCATTGCTGTTGCTGTAAATGGAACATCTCCAAAAGGCTTGCGCTTTGTTGGATTGGATGCTTCCGATGTAGTTGATGAGCCTTCTGATTCAGAAAATGAGGAGCTTGCTTCTTCGACTTCCGAAGAAGCTGATTCTTCCAATGCTGAAGCTGGCTTGACCACGACTCCTGCCGTTATTACAGAAAACAATGTAGTTGAGCAGAAGGAAGCGGACAAATCGACTAAAAATGATGATGAGCAGAATCTTGGTTCTAATGCTGAGAAACGTACAGGAGTTGATTTTGTGGTTGCTCCTATAGAGGATTATCAGCTTGATCCTGTATATATACAAAATCTTATTGCGAGAATAAATTCATTGCAGTCTTCTTCTGAGGTTGATCATGAGGAGATTCGCCGCTTAAATGCGGAGCTTGATGCGATTCTTGCAAAAATAAGGCAGAAATAAATGGGTCGTTCCGTTCTTGAAACAGCACGTTCACTTTTAAGTCGTAGAAAATTTCAAAAATGTCTCGAAGTTCTTGAGCCTGCCGATGATTTTTATCGTGATAGCTTTGACTATCAGATGACGGCAGGACTTGCTTGTCTTTACCTTGGTGATACAGGCAATGCAAATTTATATTTCCAGAAAGCCCGTGGTATAAGGGTTACGGATCCAACGCTTCTGAATGCGCAGGCTGTTCTTTTTCTCAGGTGTAAGGATTCTAAGCGGGCGGCTCAGTATTATTTGGATGTGCTGGAAATTGATCCTAAAAACAAGATTGCTGTAAGTGCGCTTGGTTTTATCCGCTACAAAGGCTCTGATGAGGAGATTCTCAGGCTTATTGATAGCGGGGATATAAAGCGTTTTTATCCTCCTCTTGGGCCTAATCCTGATATAATATTAAAATTCTTCTTTTCGGCTGTGCTCGGTGTTTTGATTGCGATGGGAGTTCTGTTTGTCAGAAATTCAAATGTCTCACTTCCTTTTGTAAAAAATCAGTCTTATTACGAAGCTATGAAGCTTACGAAAAGTGAGGTGAATATTGCATTACAAAAAAATCTTGAGGCTGGAGCTGTTTTTTATTCATTTAAGGATAAGGCGGAGCTTGAAAAAAGTCTCGGAAAGATTGTAGAATACATCAAAGCAGAGAAAGATAACCTTGCTCGTGTTGAGATAAACAGAATCCTTAATTCAAATGCCAATGAAAAAACGAAAAATAAGGTAAAAGCAGAGCCGTTGCTTTATATAAATGCGATTGACCCTGATATAGCGAAATTTATCGTTGATTCAAATGGCAAATCCAAGGATACAAATTTTCCTTTGAAGATGGTTTCTTCAAATCCGTATCTGTATTCAGATTGTCTCGTAATGTGGTCTGGAAAAATCGCAAATCCGCAGATGCGTTCAGCTTATGAATGTGATTTGCTTGTAGGCTATGGAAATGGAAAGTCTAGTTTTGAAGGTGTCGTTCATGTAAAATTCAAAACACGTCCTGATATGCTTCCTGAGCCAGAGCGGAATGTAACTATTTTTGGACGTATAAAGATTGAAAATGGCAAATTCTATATTGAAGGAATTAATGTCACAAATCATGTTTTGAATCAGAAATTTTAAAATTATTATTAATAATTGAAAAAAATTGTATATTGAATCGTATATATTGAATAGATATATTTCAGTTGTGTAAAAATACCGACAGCTGGATAGTTATCTAAGGTGGAAATATGGCAGATACAAACGTTTCTCCTGAAATGGCAGAAAAATTAAAGGCTCTTGAGGCTGCCCGTTTGCAGATTGAAAAGCAGTTCGGAGCTGGTTCTCTTATGAAGCTTGGTACACAGACTGATTCTTCGTCTATAGATGTTGTTCCTTCTGGCTCAATTCTTCTCGACGAGGCTTTGGGTGTTGGTGGTTATCCTCGCGGAAGAATCATTGAAATGTATGGTCCTGAAAGTTCTGGTAAAACAACGCTTGCCCTTCATGCTGTTGCAGAGGCTCAGAAGCTTGGTGGAATCGCGGCTTTCGTTGATGCAGAGCACGCACTCGACCCAGTTTATGCAAAAAATCTCGGCGTTGATGTAGAGAACCTTTGGGTTTCTCAGCCGGATACAGGTGAGCAGGCCCTTGAAATTACGGAAAACCTTGTTCGCTCCGGTGCAGTTGACATTGTTGTTGTGGACTCTGTTGCTGCCCTTACGCCTCAGAAAGAGATTGAAGGCGACATGGGAGATTCTGTGATGGGGCTTCAGGCTCGCTTGATGAGTCAGGCACTTCGTAAGCTAACTGCGATAGTAGGCAAGAGCAAGTGTATTATTGTATTTATTAACCAAATCCGAATGAAAATCGGTATTATGTTTGGTAATCCAGAGACAACGACAGGTGGAAATGCCCTTAAGTTCTATTCGTCGATACGTCTTGAAATCAGGCGTATTGAAAGCATTGACGGAAAAGGCGAGGAAGAGGCGATTGGTAACCGAGTTCGTGTAAAAATCGTAAAGAACAAAGTTGCGCCTCCGTTCCGCAAGGTTGAGCTTGATATATACTTTGGTAAAGGTGTTTCCGCTACTGCTTCTTTGCTTGATTCTGCTGTAAAACATGGCATGATTGATAAGCGCGGGGCATGGTATACACGTGGCGATGAGAAAGTAGGGCAGGGCAAAGAGAATGCGCTTGCATTCCTTGCTCAGAATCCAGATTACTGCCATGCTCTTGAAGTTCAGTTGCGAGAGCAGCTTTTCCCTGGACAGATTCTTAGAACCAAAGAAGGTGTTGCTGTATATCCAGAGCAGGAAAAAGCTGTTAAAGCTGCTCAGAAAGCTGCTGCGGCTGCAGAAAAGGCAAAGGCTAAAGATGCTGAAAAAGCAGAGTCTGCAGCGGAGGCTGCATCTGAACCTGCTAAGACTTCTAAATCGTCAAAGGCTGCTGCTGTTACAGCACAGGATGCTTTGTTCTAATGAAAGAGTTTGTTGTGTTGGGGCTTGGCTCCAACCGCTCTTGGAACGGTTCTGAGCCTGTGCAGCTTTTGAAAAGTGCTTGCGTGCAGTTGAATTCCTGTTTGTCCAGTTTTAGGTGGTCGTCTGTTTATCGCACAAAACCTATGTATGTGGAGAAACAGGATGATTTTTTCAATATGGTTGTCTGCGGTTACGCAGATAGTATAGAGCCAGAGCAATTCCTTGATAAAATACATTCAATAGAAGCTTCTCTTGGAAGGGACAGAAAGTCTGAGGTCAGAAACGGTCCTCGCTCTTTGGATATTGATATAGAGCTTTTTGGTACAAGAAAATTGTGCTCAGACATTTTGCAGATCCCTCATCCGAGAATCAGTGAAAGGGCTTTTGTTTTGGTTCCGTTATTGGAGCTTCTTTCACAGGAATCTGATATTATCGATATAAAACATTTTGCATCTGCCTTGGAGAAACTTAGCTCATCTGATGTAGAAAAAATTATATCTGCGGAAAATTTTATTGTAGGATAAACAGATGATGAATGAACAGCGTATGATGCCTGCTAAAGTGGCATCTGAAGAAGCTCCTGTAAAAGAACGTCGGCAATATGTGGCAGGAGAATTTGAAGGCCCTCTTGATCTTTTGTGGGCGTTGATACATGAGCAGAAAATTGATATTTATGATATTCCTATTGTACAGATAACAGAGCAGTTCTTGGAGTATCTTGATTTTGCTGAAAGCGTAAATCTTGGCGATTTGTCTGAGTTCTATAATATGGCTGCAAAGCTTATCTATATAAAAAGCAAGACGATGCTTCCTTATGAGAAATCTGCTTCAGACGATGATGATTATGAAGATCCTCGGGATGAGCTTGTGGAACGTCTTATTGAATATCATAAATTCAAGAAACTCTCATATCTCATGGAAGAAAAAGAAGATGAGAATGAGTGGGATTTTGAGAGAAAAAAAATAAAGCGAATTGTTCCTGTTGAGCAGGATGATGTTTGGAAACGTATTGATACATGGGATTTGTTGGAGCAGATGCAGAAAATGTTCAAGAATTTGATGTCTGCATATACAGATTCAAAAATCCTTGATATGTATGAAGAAATTTCTGTTAATGAGAAAATTACTCTGATAAATGAATTCCTTGATGAGAAAGGGGAATGCTTGTTTACGGATTTGATAACTCGTGCTGGTAGTGAGCTTGACATAATTTGTGCTTTTATGGCAGTTCTTGAGGCTGTTAAATTTAAGATGGCTGTCATTTATCAGCATAGGTCGTTTGGAGATATAAAAATATGCCGGAGCAGGGCAGCTTAGATAATTCAAAGAAAGAAGAAAAAGAGATGGTTGTAAATCTTGAGAAAGAATGCGGGCTTATTGAGACAATACTTTTTTTAGATAGTGAGCCACTTACAATAGATGCTATTTCTAATATTGCACAGCTTTCAAAGGATATAACAGAAAACTGTATTGAATTGCTGAAAGAAAAGTATCTTGCTGAAAATTGTGGTATGGAGCTTGCTTTTATTACGGGCGGATGGGCTCTTGTTCCTAAAAAAGAATTCTGGAATGTTTTGAAAGAGCGTTACGGTAATAAAAGCGAAGGGAAACTTTCCAAATCGGCGTTGGAGACTCTTACGATAATTGCTTACAAGCAGCCTGTTACGAGGGCTGAGATAGAGTCTATCAGAGGTGTTCCTCCTGATAATATGATACGCCATTTGGTTGAGAGACAGTTGATTCAGGAAGTTGGAAAAAAAGATGCTCCTGGAAGACCTACTCAATTTGGTACGACAAAAGAATTCCTTAAATTTTTCCGCTTGAATTCTATTGCGGATTTGCCTAAACTTGATAAAAACGATGAGGAGACATTCATTCTTGCAAGATGATTTATTAAAACCTATTCGCCTTCAGGTGTATTTGGCACACTGTGGTGTTGCCAGCAGGCGAGCTAGTGAAAAGCTTATTACTTCTGGTGCCGTTTCTGTGAACGGAGTTGTTGTAACCGAGCTTGGACAAAAAGTGACGGCAAACGACGTTGTTGCTGTTAACGGAAAAAAAGTTTCTCTTGAAGAAAAGCATCGTTATGTGCTTTTGAACAAGCCTACAGGTTTTGTTTGTTCTCAGTCTGATGAAAAAGGACGCAGCATAGCTGTTGATTTGTTGAAGTCTGCATACAGCGAGCGTCTCTATAATGTTGGCCGCTTGGATATGTTTAGTCATGGTATAATTATTTTTACGAATGACGGAGATTTTGCTGCCAAGTTGTCACATCCAAGTTCTGAAATAGAGAAAGAATACGTGGTTGAGACATCTCTTCCTTTGCCGCGATATTTGGCTTCTGATTTTATGAAAGGAATACGTGTTGATAACGTGTTTTATCGGGCAAAAGATGCTTCTGAGCTGAATTCCCACAAAATGAGAATTGTCCTTGTTGAAGGAAAAAACAGGGAAATCCGCCGAGTTTTTGAAGCTGCTGGAGTCGCGATAAGAAGCCTTGAGCGAGTTCGTATAGGTAACATCGGTGTAGGAGATTTGCAGCCTGGTGAATTCAGGGATTTGACGGATTCAGAGGTGCAAGAGCTTCTGAAGTTGTGTGATCATGGTCACACACGTTAGTTTTTTCGTTTTTTAGTTGAATAAAAATTTGAGGAGTTTTTTATGGTTATAGCAATAGACGGACCTGCTGGAACAGGAAAATCAACAATAGCATCAATTATTTCTAAAAAAATTGGTGTTACATACTTGAACAGCGGAAGTTTTTACAGAGCATTGACAATGGCTCTTAATGGGACTGACATTAAGACAGAGGAAACTGATAAAGTCATTGATTTTTGTAAAAAACAAGATTTGAAATATATAAATTCACGACTTTTTCTTAATGGCAAAGACGTTGAGGATCATCTTCATGATGATGCTGTAAGTGCACGGGTTGCTCAGGTTTCTTCTATAAAGAAAATCAGGCACTTGGTCAACAAGCGTATGCAGGAAATTACTGCAAACTTGGATATTATTTGTGAGGGCAGGGACATGACAACTGTTGTGTTCCCTAACGCCGAGTACAAATTTTATTTGGATGCTTCAATTGATGTTCAGGCAAAACGCCGTTTTGATCAGGGTGTAAGCGGTATGACGCTTGAAGAAGTAAAGGAAGCTATCCGCAAAAGGGATGAAATTGATAAAAATAAAGAAGAAGGTGCATTAAAAAAAGCACCAGATGCTATATACATAGACACATCCTCCTTGACCATTGACAATGTTTGTGAGATAATCTTAGACAAAATTCATTTTAAAGGGTTTAATATGGAACAGATGGAAGTGGAAAAGGATGAAACTCAGAAGGGTGCAATCCAGACACAATTAGAAGAATCTCTTAAAGGTTTTGGAACACTTGAAGATGGGCAGCTTGTTGACGGTACTGTAATTCAGGTTACAGATGATTATGTATTTGTTGATATCGGATACAAATCAGAGGGAAGAATCCCAGTTCAGGAATTTATAGGAAATCTGCCAAAAGATGGTGATGTTTTAACTGTTGTAGTAATTCGTAAAGATGGACGTAATGGTCCTGAAATTTCTTATACAAAAGCTCAGGCAAAGCAGCTTTGGAAAGATTTGCGCAAGGCTTTTGAGGAAAAAACAGTAGTTTCTGGTACAATCGAAAAAGAAGTTAAGGGTGGATTTGATGTTAACCTTGGTGGTGATATCCACGCTTTCCTTCCTATCAGTCAGTCTGATAGCCAGAAAGTTGACAATCCTTCAAAGCTTATCGGTAAGACTGCTGAATTCTACATTGAGCGTCTTTACTCTGACAGCAAAGCAAATGTTGTTGTTAACCGCAGAAAATATCTTGAAGAAATTATCGAGACAAACCGTGATAAATTCTTTGCAGAGACTCAGATTGGCGATACTGTAAAAGGTGTTGTAAAGAGCTTCACAAGCTTCGGTGCATTCATTGACTTGGGTGGATTTGATGGTCTTCTTCATATCAATGATATGTCTTGGGGACACGTTACTCGTCCAAAAGATTTCGTAAAGAAAGGACAGGAAATCGAGCTTAAGGTTATCCGCCTTACTCCAGAGGAAAAGAGAATCAATCTTTCTCTCAAACACTTCTCTGAGGATCCATGGGTACATTTTGAAGAAAAGTTCCATGTTGATGACATCGTAGAAGGAACTGTTACAAAAATTACTGATTTTGGTGCATTCATTGAGCTTGAGGAAGGAATCGAAGGTCTTGCTCATATCTCTGAGTTCAGCTGGACAAAGAAAATCAACAAACCATCTGATATGGTAAAAATCGGGGACAAAGTAAAATGTATGATCCTTGGTTATGACATTCAGGCTGGTCGCGTTTCTTTGGGCTTGAAACAGGTTACAGAGAATCCTTGGGACTCAATCAATGAAAAATATCCAGTTGGAACAAAAGTTCACGGAACTGTTGTAAAACTTACTTCAAACGGTGCTTTCATTCAGCTTGAAGAGGGAATCGATGGTTTCCTCCGCTCTGAGGACATTTCTTGGGTTAAGAAAGTTAAACATGCTGGAAGCGAACTTACTGTAAATCAGGAGATTGATGTAATCGTTCTTGATTCTGATGCAGAAAACCACAGAATTACAGTTGGTATCAAACAGCTTACTGATAATCCTTGGAAGAAGTTTGCTAGCGAGTACAAGCCAGGTTCAACACTTGAAGGTGAGATTACATCTATTACTGATTTCGGTGTATTTGTAAAAGCTCCTGATGGAATCGAAGGTCTTGTAAACAAGGCTAACTTGAGCGATGATCGTGATGTACCTTTTGAAGAGGCTGTTGCTAAATATAAGGTTGGCGACAAAGTAAATGTATTTGTTGTTGACGTAAATGTAGAAAAAGAAAAAGTTGCTTTCTCTGTAAAAGAATACAAAAAGGCTCAGGCTCGCAAGGAGATTTCTCAGTATATGACATCATCAAATGATGATGCTGCTTATACACTTGCAGATGCTCTGAAAGATCAGAGAAACAATTAGTTTATTCGGTGAGTGGAAATGGACTCGCTTAGTTTAAATCAGATAAAAACACTCATCGAAATAAATGCCCGAATAAATTCAAACTATTCTGACATAAATGCATTGCTGGTTTATATTCTTGAATCAGCAATGCATCTTGTCGAATGCGAATCTTCTTCGCTTCTTCTTGTTAATAAGAATGACGAAACCCTTAGGTTTATGGTTGCTTTAGGTCCAAAAGGTGCTGAGGCAATGAATATTCCTGTTGATAAAAAAAGTATTGCTGGATGGGTTTCTGAGAATAATAAGCCTCTGATTCTTAATAACGTCGCTTCTGATCCTCGTTTTTTTAATTTTGTTCAAAGAAAAACTGGCTATGTCAGCAGAAATATGATTGCTCTTCCTATGCGAGTAAAGGGTATTTGTATAGGTGTAATAGAGTTAATCAATAAAAAGGATTCTAAATCTTTTGACGATAAAGATTTAGAGATTCTTACAATGCTGTCGAATCAAGCTTCTATTGCATACATGAATGCTCATGCCTATCGTTCTGCTCAGGACAATATTGCTGTTTTGTCCGAGCAGATAACGAGCGGAAGTGAGTATCATCCTTTTGTTGCAAAAAGTGCTGCTGTTCTTGACATAATTAAAATTATTGAGGTAGTAGGAAATTCTAATACGACTATTCTTCTTACGGGAGAAAGTGGTGTTGGTAAAGAATTGTTTGCTGAGCAGATTCATTTGCGAGGTAATCGCAGGGATAAACCCTTTGTAAGGATTAATTGCGCTGCTTTGTCATCAGCTTTGCTCGAAAGCGAACTCTTTGGTCATGTGAAGGGTGCTTTTACGGATGCTGTGTCAGACAGAAAGGGGCGGTTTGAGATTGCTGATGGGGGAACTATTTTCCTTGATGAGATTGGAGAGATTCCTTTGGAGATGCAAGCCAAATTGCTTCGTGTTCTACAGGAACATCAGTTTGAAAAAGTAGGCTCCAGTAAGACAATTAGCGTTGACGTTCGGGTTTTGGCTGCGACGAATCGTAATCTTGAAGAGATGGTTGCGGAGGGCAAGTTCAGAAGTGACCTGTATTACAGGCTGAATGTCGTTCCTATCAATATACCACCACTACGCGAGCGAGTAGATGATATTGAGCCGTTGGCAACGTTTTTCTTAAAAAAATTCAGCATAGAAACGAAGAAAAATTTTCTTTCTTTTACGGAATCTGCGCTTAGGACTATGTACAAATATTACTGGCCTGGTAATATACGTGAGCTGGAGAATTCCGTTGAGCGTGCTTGTGTTTTGGGTACTCCTCCTTATATTAAGGAGACGGACTTAAAAATAAATTGTGTGCAGGACAAGCTTTCAGAAAAACAGGAGTCTGAGCTGCTTTTAGATGATTCTATTGAGCTTAGTGATGAAGACAGAACTTTGAAAGCTGCTGTAACAAGGTTCAAGACCGCATACATAAAAAAAATATTGAATGAAACTTCTTGGAATCAGACAAAAGCTTGTAAGATTCTTGGAGTTCAGCGTACTTATGTTTCTCGTTTGTTGAATGAGCTGCATATCCGCTGACATAAATAGTTTTAAGGAGAAAAAAATGGCATTAAAAAATGATTCGCCGACATTGGCAACTTCAATTAACGATGTCCTTGATAAAAAGCGAAAGCCGTTGCTTATCGGCTTTATTGTTGTGATTGTAGCAGTTTTGGGTACAATCATTGGTATTGTTGTAAAAGAAAATGTTACTGCAAAAAATCTTGAGAGCATTGATATGATAAACTATGAGATGCGTCTTGATGCATCTAGTTTGTCTTCTGATGAGATTGCGTCTCGTCGTTCTGCTGCTCTTGAAAAGCTTGCTCCGTTGACTGCTAAATCAGGCATCGTTGGTGCCAGAGCTTCAATTATTTCTGCTGAACTTTATTTTCAGACAGCAGACTTTGAGAAAGCTCGTGACTTGTTTGTAAAGGCTGCGGATTTGCGTAAAAAGGCTTATTTTGCACCAGATTGTTACTTCAATGCGGGTGTTTGCAGTGAGAATCTTGGTGATAATGAGAATGCTCTTTTGTATTACAAAAAAGCTGGCGACTATAGCGATTATCTTTTGATTGATCACGTTTTGTTTAATATTGGTCGTTTGAATGAGGCTTTGGGCGATTTGGACTCAGCAAAAGCTTCTTATGAAAAACTTAACGATTTGCATCCAACGTCTAACTGGGCTAAACTTGCAAAATCTAGAATTCTAACATTTAAAGTTTCTAGTCAGATATAATTTTTATAGATTAACGGGATGTCTAATAAGTTCAAGTAACTTACAGGGCATCCCGTGATTTTTGTAGGGAGCAAACGTAGTTTGATAAAAATACCATTTTTTAAGAAACTTTTTTGCCTTCTTCCTCTGTATTCTTTGCTTTCATGTGGATTGGACTCAATCCTTACAATTGATCCGCCGATTGTCACTTATAATGATCCTTTGTATAGTAGTGCGGATTTTACAACTTGGTACTGTAGTTTTCTTACAACAGAGACTTCTAATTTGAATCTTTCTAGTGCCAATTTTCTAGGTACGGACGTTTATTATAAAATCTACAATAATTATTCTTCCTTGAATTCCCAGAGGTCTGCCATTCTTGCCGTAAATTCTGCTAGTAATAATACAGCCTCTGCTGATGTAATGATTAATACTTATGGTTATAAGCAGTTAGGAATGAATCCATCTTTGGGATATTCTGTTTTTGTTCCATATACAGGATTGAATCGACAGGTTAAGTTCCGTATTAAAAAGTACATGGGAAGTACGGATTCAGATTTAGGTGCGTACATATCATTAGACGGGGGTTTTTTAACTTCTGGAGATAAGTTTGTTGTTCCGTTCAGATATGGAAATACCAAATCATTTGATTTTTTCGATGACGATGAAGATGATGTTTATAGAAATCGTGATGTAGAGCCGTCTTCGGGTGATAGTGATTATAACTATTCGTCTTCCGCTTCTGCTTCAAATACGTATTATGTTCAATTTTTTGCTGTTGCGGCTGCTTTTGATACTGAGAACTGTGGTATGGCCTACAGTCTGGTGCTGAATCTTGGTTCGATTCCGATTATAAAAGGAAAATAATCAAAATATTGAAATTCCACTTGATTATTTTTTTTCAATAGTATATAGTATTTGAACATGAGATTGTAGCTCAGCTGGATTAGAGCATCTGCCTTCTAAGCAGAGGGTCGCTGGTTCGAGCCCAGTCAGTCTCATTCAAGGATTATGCAATCGCATAATCCTTTTTTTTGTCTATTTTGTTCGTATATGCTGCCAGAAGTTGTGGTCTTCCTGTCCGATTCTCCAAAATCCTATTTGTTTTACCTGAATATCGCTATACATTTGGCATCTAATTTTTAGAGATTCAACGTCATCATACCAGCCTGTGATTTTTACGGTGTGCTCAAATGTAAAATGAGGGACTCCGTATTCGTCTCGCTCTATGTTGTCTACATTATTTTCTCTTAGGATTCTGTTTATTCCGCTGTTGTACCAAGCTCTGCCGCCAATACTGTCATTTGTCCATGTTCTGCCGTAGAATGAGATGCCCATGACAAGCTTTTCTTCGGGAATCTGAGTTTGTGCGTATTCGGCAATTCGCTTGCACCAGTTAGTTGAGGCAATCGCTCCTGGGGCACTTGTTGACCAATGTTCGTCGTAGGCCATTATTATTATCTTATCTACAATCATTGAAATTTCTTCGTAGGGATATGCGTCTTCTTTTAGTTTTTTTACTCTGGCGGGCAGAGCTACCGAGAGCGTCTTGCCTTTGAGTCGTTTTTTTATTTCTTTTAAGAAGCTGATAAAATGCTCTCTGTCTCGTGCTGGAACCAGTTCCCAGTCAATTTGCAGACCATCGTATGTTTTACTGGCATCGATAAGCTGCTTTATAATCCTGTTCCTTAACGGAAGCTCTGGATCTAGCAAAAGGTGAGTTTGGCTTCTTGAGTCTACGCTTGTGACAAGATGGACTCGTCCGTCGTATTTTGAGAAAAATTTATTTTTCGGAGGAACTGAATTTAACTCGCTGTAAGTGTTTACTGCGGAAACAAAATAGCCGACATCTGTAATCGGGAATTTTTTTGAGAATTCGTACTCTCTTCCCTCCATTATGTAGCCCCAAACCTCGTCGAAAGCAAATGCATCTGGCAATGTTTCTGGAACCTCGTGTGGTTCTGTGAAATTTTCTTCTGCAGGCTCAGTTTGCTCGTCTATTTCATCTATCTTTTGCGACTGGCATGAAAATGATGTGAATATTAAAATTCCTGCGATGCATGCTGTTATCTTTATATTAACTTTCATAATTTTTGTTTATCCTTTCAAATTTTCGTACTTCAAAATGAAAAAGCCCGATTAGAATACTCTGACCGGGCTTGGAGGAAAGAAATGCCTTAGGAACCATTTCTTTATTCGGAAGATATTTTAATTATATTATCAAAGAATCTTACTTTTTTGACCTAATTTTGTAAAAAAACGATATAGGACAATATGAAATAATTTCCATATAGAAGTAAAACCTTTTTCTATTTACCACCAAAGCCAGGGACTATTGGCGGCGTGAATTTTTTACGCATGCTTGAGAGCAAGTCTATTGCTGTCTTGGCGTCCACTTCCTTTGAAGGCTCATGGTATTCGACAAGATTTGGAGGAATTTCATCAAGAAAACGGCTTGGCTGACATTCCACGTTTGTCTGCATGTGCCGTCGGTTCATGCAGGACGAGATGAGGAGCTTGTCACGTGCCCTTGTTATCGCAACATAGAAAAGCCTGCGTTCTTCTTCAACGGCTTGGTCACCGCCTTCTTCGACAGCTCTACCATGTGGAATCAATCCCTCTTCTGCGCCCGCAATGAATACGACCGGAAATTCCAGTCCCTTGGAGGCGTGTATGGTCATAAGGTTAACCTTTCCCTTGTCATTCTCATCGTCCATGTCATCTCGGCTTAGAAGCGTTATCCTGTTCAGGTAAGTGTAAAGGTTCGCCTCGCTGTTGTCTGGGGTATTCTCCCAGTTCTCCATTGAGTTTATTAGGCTGTCTATGTTCAGGAGCTTGAAGCGAGCCGCTTTCTCGGATTTTGGATTTTCTGCGATAAGATAGTCAAAATACCGTATTTCCTCGACTAACGCACGAACTTTTTTTGCGAGTCCTCGTCCGCTTAGCATAGACTTGTTGTTTTCGATTATCGTTGCAAAGTTCTTCAAGTCTTCCTTTGTGCTGTCTGAAAAATCATCGGCCTCTTTTACAGTAAGGCTTGAGAGAGCAAATAGCTCTTCTTCTTTTTCCTCTGGCATTTCAATCAGGGACTGGATTGCTTCCCAAAGGGAGCATGAGTTTGCCCTTGCGAGTGCATTGAGCTTCTCTATTGTCGTGCGCCCGATTCCTCTGCGTGGCGTATTGATGATTCTGAGCAAGTTTACATCGTCGTCATGGTTTGCGATTACGCGAAGGTAGCTTATTATGTCCTTTATTTCCTTTCTTTGGAAAAAACTTGTGCCTCCACTCATAGTGTAGGGAATGTTTTCTGCAAGG
>CADCRJ010000156.1 GCA_902803735.1 uncultured Spirochaetaceae bacterium | reverse complement strand
ATTCATAAGAATTTCCGGACCTGTTTCTGTGCTACCATTTTTGTAGTGAAACCCTCGGAGAGTCCAGACCATCTGTGGGTACCGCAGATGGTACTGGATTATTATTAGCGGAAAACAGAAAGAAGGAAACATTATGAGAGTCAGACAACACAGCGGCAGGGCTGAAGGTAGCGCAAAGCACAACGACAGGTCATTTACATTACCGATTCAGAAAGAATATTTAGCACGATTAAAAGAAAATCCTCTACTTGATGAAGCTGAAAGAAAAAAGCTATGGAATGACATTTGTGATAAACAAAATATTGATGCAACTAACATCAATCCCGACTTAATTGAATGTAATTATTATTGGGACTGGCGGAGAGGTGAGTCCCAAGGGGGAGGGTTTGAAGAATGCGAAAAGCTGTTTTATGAAAAAAACTACAGTGCAGACCTTGAAAGAAAAAATGCTGCGTATCTCGAAAAGGGTCATCCGGAACGTGTGAGAACGATTGACCAAGTGCTGAAAAATAAAAAAACCGCGCCAGAGGAGGTCATAATTTCAGTTGGGAAGATGGGCGATAAGCTCCAATGGGAGCTTATCAATGATTTGTTTATTAGCTATTATCTTGCACTAACGAAATGGAACCGCGAGCACGGAAATCACATGCACATTCTTGATATGACAATACATGCTGAAGAGGACGGTATTCCGCATTTACATATGCGGAGGACATGGGATTACGTTGATAAACAGGGTAATCGTGTGCTAAATCAAAATAAAGCACTTGAACTTGCAGGCGTAGAATTGCCTAATTCTGACAAACCGATAAATCGCTACAATAACAGAAAAATGACTTTTGATGCGATGATGCGGGATAAATGGATTTCAATTTGTGAAGAAAAAGGGCTTAAAATAGAAAAAGAGCCACGAGAACACAAACGTTCTCTTAGTGTTAAAGAGTACAAACTTGAAAAAGACATTGCAAATTCAAAGATTATAAAAAAGTCAGTTGCCGATTTTTTTACAAAAGCAGTTCCGTCTGCTAGAGTCTTTCTAAAAGATAAACCGTCCCAAACTGAAATCCTGCAAGCTATATCAAATTTGAAAACGGCAGGTGAGCAGTTTGTTAAAGATGTTGAGCCTGCGTTGCCCGTTAATACAAAAGCTCCTGAAGATGATAATTTAAAAAAAGCTCTCAAAGACTGGAATAGCATGAACCGATTAGAACGCGAAGCAGAAGAAGCTAAAGCCTACTTGAAGGAAGTACGTATTTAAGGGGCGTTGAGAAAGTAACTTGCGGCAGCAGAAAACCGGAGTCCGCGAAGTGGATCACGGAGGTTTCCTGCTCCGCTATAATGGCAGAGCCGCAGGCGGTTGCCATCTTAGACCGCCTAGGGCGGGCAGGGAAGGGGAACTTTCTACCGGAGATAGTAGTAATTTTTTGATGAAACCGAGGGGTTCATCAGTACGGATGGGGAGAATAGCCATAACGGCCCTTTCTTAATTTGTGCTATAAAAGTGATTAATAACACAAAAAGCTTGCTGAAAAACTACAGGAGTGGTAAAATTAAGCATAGAAAAAGAGCCGCTGATGTTTAGCTTCGTCAACGCCTCTCATAAAGATTTTGAATCCGGAAAGGGTGACTTGCGATAGTCTACACTCCTTTCCAATCAGAACATCAGACTGATGTTGCTATTTCAGCAAGGTAGCAACACCAATCAGAACTTGGAGCACTGCCAGCATAAGCATGGCAAACTGATACTTCGTCATGGGCGACTACCTCCTTCCTAGAGGTGGCGCAGACACACCAACGGCCTGTATTAGTATATCATGTGGCTGGCATTTCTTCAATGTAAAAAGGTAAAAAAAACTGTATTGATAATATAAGGTGCCCTATGCTATACTTTGCTTATGTAAAAAGGTAAAAAAAACTGTATTGATAATATAAGGTGCCCTATGGCCGATTAGGCCGAGGGCGTGATGTGCAAAAAACTTCATTGATAATATAAGGTGCCCTAGAGGGGCTTGGAGGATAGAATGGACAGGCTAAAAGGATTGGAAGCAGAGATAAAAGAGTGGGGAGGACAGGAGGTTACACCCTTAGAAGT
>CADCRJ010000155.1 GCA_902803735.1 uncultured Spirochaetaceae bacterium | reverse complement strand
TTGCCGTATGCTGCTCAAACATATCATGGCAAGCAGCATTTACAGAACGCTTTTTTGTAAACAAAATGACACCGCTGGTTTCTCGGTCAAGGCGATGCATAACCCCAACATACGGAGGATTTCGCAAGGACGGATTTTTTCCGTGTAAATATCTAATAACCGCAGCATGAAGATTATCTCGGCTTTCAACCATTCCCGCTTCAGTAGGAAAAAAACTTGGCTTATTCACGACAATTATAGAATCATCTTCGTACAAGACAGATTTTTCATCGACTTCAAAAGAAATATCATCAGGAGTTTTTTCAAAAAAAAGCTTTTCCTCATCCAACTCAACAGTAACCACAGCCTTTTTTCCCAAATTTGCACCAGGAACCCTGATCTGCCTGCCGTCAACAAAAACCGCTCCTGCAATTATGAGTCTCCTTATTTTCGAGTTTGAGACATCACTTTTTATAATCTGAGGTATTTTTTTTCTTAAAAGTTCATCAAGACGAAGTAATTTTTCCGGCTCATCGTTCTCAATTGTGTACAGTTTCTTCATTTACATGAAATATACTATTTTGTTAATGTTTTAGGAAGTTGTCCAAGTAAACGAACAGACACAAACTAGAAAAATGTTAAAAATCTCCATTTTTCAATAAAAAACACTCGAAATATTTAGAACAATCCGTTAGAATATATAGACAAGGAGAAAAAAAATGAGCACACAAGAAAAAAGTATCAGAGTGATTTTTTTCAATATTAAAAGTTTTGAGAAAGATTTTTTCCAAAAAGCAGCTAGCCTTTCTAAATTTGAGGAAACCCCTTTTGATTTTGTTTTTCTGGCAGACGAGCTTAATAAGAGCACAGCTCCTTTCTCAAAAGGTTTTGATGCAGTTTGTATCTCAGCACAAGACCATGTTACAGATGAAATTGTCAAAATTCTTGCCGAATCAGGCGTAAAGCTCATCGCATTGCGTTCTGCTGGCTACAACAATATAGAACTTTCAGAACAGACAAAAACTTTGCCAATAGTGCATATTCCCTCATATTCTCCATACTCAACAGCAGAATTTGCAGTTGCTATGCTTCAAGCGTTGAACAGGAAGATTTACAAAGCCTACAACAGAACTAGAGACGAAAATTTTGACATAACAGGCTTGGTAGGAACAGAAATTCACGGAAAAACAGTCGGAATAATAGGTGCTGGAAAGATTGGAAAAATCGCTGCTGATATTTTCAAAGGTTTTGGAGCAAAAGTTCTTCTAAATTCACTACATCAAAATCCAGTTCTAGGACAGGAACAGAATGCTGATTATGTTAATATAGAAGAAATCTTCAAAAATTCTGAATATATATTTCTTTTCTGCCCGCTAACACAGGAAACAAGGCATATTATAAACAGCAAGTGCATCTCCCTTATGAAGAAGGACGTTCTCATTGTAAATACTGGACGCACGGCACTTATTGACACGGCAGCGATTCTCTCAGCTTTGATTTCAGACAGAATCAAAGGTCTTGCAATGGACATCTTCGAGGAAGACACAAAGAACCTGTTTGATGACTGGTCAGCGTCTCCAATACAGGACGAGAACACAGATAAGCTTCTCAAGCTTAAAAATGTACTGGTGACAAATCATCAGGGCTACTTAACAGAAGAAAATCTAAACCTTATTGCAAAAACTACGCTGGAGAGCATAGTCGCAATTCTAAACGGCGAGCCTTGCGAGCAGCTTCTTGAGATAAAATAGCAAAAAGCCCCTTGATTTTGAAAACAAAGGGGCTTTTTTGTTTATAATAACTATGGATTATTTAAGCACCCGCATATTCTATAAGAGTTGTAACAGGTGTTGGGGCAAGAATTTTTTTATAGTTGAGCTCTGGTAATCCAATAACACCAAAAATTTCAGTTACCTCAGCTCCGCCCATCTCAACAAGTTTTTTACCTGCATCAAGGGTACCGCCAGTAGCAATCAAATCATCGATAAGAAGAATTTTCTGACCTTTTTTTATATCAGCCTTGTGTACCTCGATTTCTGCGGTTCCGTATTCAAGAGCATAAGCACAGCGATAAACATCACCAGGCAACTTACCTTTCTTACGGATAAGAATAAGCGGCAAACCAAGCTTCTCTGCAAGAGGAGCCGCGAACAAGAAGCCTCGTGACTCTACTGCAGCAATCGCATCAATTTTTTTCTCACTATAAATCCGCACAGTCTCGTCTACGACATACTTAAAAGCAGCTGGATTAGTAAGTACGCTTGTTATATCGTAGAAAAGGATTCCTGGCTTTGGAAAATCAGGAACACGTCGGATAGCTTCATCAAGAATCTTATTATTTTGCATGTAAGGAATCTCCCGCGCAATATTTTTGGGCTTATATTTTAGAAAGCCCTAAAGTTCAGCACAAATACGCAAAAATTCCGACACACGGTTTTTGCTCTATAATTCTACTCACAGAGCCTGCACCTGTCAACGGAAAGAAGATTCCTCGAAAAATAAAGATTCTATTAAGTCTTTTATTTTGCCTTAGAACGTATGCTGCCCATTCTGAGACGTTTTTCACGCGTTTCTGAAAGCAAAGACTTCAAAGTCTCTGAATCCTCTGTAGAAATTGCCGTTTTGAGCTGTTCCATGACTTTCTCAAAATTTTCGATATGGGTTACAAGTTTTTCTTTATTTGATATGAACAGCTCTGTCCACAAAGGTGCGTTAATCATCGCAATACGCGTAAGGTCTTCAAAGCTACCACCACCAAATGCCGTAATCTGCTCGTCCTCGGCACTCTGCACAAGGGCACTTGCTATTACATGGCACAACTGGCTTGTAAAACCGATTTTATAGTCATGTATACTGCAGGAAGTCTCTGTAATGCGTGAAAATCCCATAGCTCTTATAAGAGAACGCATTTCTTCCAAATGCTCAGAAGTATTAAATTGCTGCGGACAAAGGATGTAATTGTGGTCAATGAAAAAATCCGCATCAGAGGCTGCATACCCCTCTTTTTCGCCGCCTGCCATAGGATGTCCGATTATAAAATCAACATCATTTCTTAATATTTTAGGCAGAGAATCCTCAAATATTCCCTTTACGCCAGATATATCAGTAATTACAGAACCACTTTTAAAAGCATCCCTATTTGCAATCATAAAGTCCAATGTTGCATGCGGATAAAGGCAAACAAAAACAAAATCACACAGTTTAAGCATATCCTGAACTTTATCGCTGGTAAAAGTTTCATCCGCAACGCCATCAGCAAGAGCCTGAGAAAGACAAGCCGTGCTTCTATTGCACACAAGAATGCGTCCTTCCACACTTTGCCCATTTTCTTCAGCAACATCAAGCACATTTCGACGAATCGCCTTTGCTAGCGAACCGCCCATAATTCCAAGTCCGACAATACCATAAACCAAGTCTTTTAAATCACGCATACAAACTCCTTGGAAATTATACAATATTCAGATATAAAAAAACAGCCAGAAAAACATTTTTTGACATCAGACTTGCTGGAGCTAACTAAAAGGTCGAATGTCGAGTTTAAAAAAGTAAAGTACGCAGAAATCAACTCCCAGCGGGAACCCAAATGAGCACGACAACGAATGTGCTCAATCCCGAAAAAAAGGCTCGCTTGAAGCTAC
>CADCRJ010000154.1 GCA_902803735.1 uncultured Spirochaetaceae bacterium | reverse complement strand
CGTCAGAAAAAATTCTTCTCGCATAAAAAATATTCCACAAAATTCTCGTGTTCACATAATCGATGCGGATATTGCTGAATACAAAAATCTTGAGCTTAAAGAAAAATACGATATATTCATGCATCTTGCCTGGAATAAAACTTCCGTTGGCGGGCGCGATGATGTTGATTCTCAGCTCAAAAACATCGAATACACCCTTGATGCTGTCCGCCTTGCAAAACGATGCGGCTGTTCTGTTTTTATTGGCGCAGGAAGTCAGGCGGAGTACGGTGTTCAGACAATTCCGCTCTCGCCGAATCTTCCCGTGAATCCAGAAAGCGGCTACGGAATCGCTAAATATACTGCAGGTAAACTCTCTTTCCTTTTGTGTAACCAGCTTGGAATCCGATTCAATTGGATGCGAATCTTGAGCGTTTACGGAAAGAATGACGGAGAAAACACGCTGATTTCTTACTGTATTCGTGAGCTTAAAAATGGTCGTTCACCAGAACTTACAAAATGCGAGCAGATTTGGGATTACCTGAATTGCGACGATGCCGCCAGAGCTTTTCTTACAGTCGCTGAACATGGCGTTGACGGAAAATTCTACCCGCTCGGCAGCGGAAACGGCAGAAAACTTTCCAATTATATAGAAGATATTCAGCAAATTGTGAATCCTGATGTTCCAATTGGGTTCGGAAAAAAAGAATACTACCCGCATCAGCCGATGTATCTTGTTGCAGATGTGAGTGAGTTTACAGCTGATACTGGATGGAAAACGGAAGTGGAGTTTAAAAAAGGAATCGAAGAAATATAGATTATTGTTTTTTTTCTGTTTGATTGTAAATTAAAAGATTTTATGAAGTGGTGTATATGTTAAAAGAAAAACTTGAAATTTTTATAATTACTTATAATCGTAAGCAATATCTTATACATACTCTTGAGCAGATTTATGCACAGACTTCTCCTGTCCGCGATTTTCAGATTACGATTTTAGATAACAAATCGACAGATGGAACGAGTGAATTGATAGATAAGGCAATTGCAGATTTCCCAAATTCTTCACATGTAACACACAATCGCAACATAGGTGGAAATGGAAATATAGCCCGTTGTTATGAACTTGCTTCAAAAGAATATTTTTGGATTTTGTGTGATGACGATGAAATTGCTTTTGACGCTTGGCGTGATGTTGAGAAAGCAATTCTTGAGGAGCATGCTGACTGCGTTGTTGTATCAAACTATATTGATCCTAAGCGGAATATAGCCCAACTTTTAGGGCAACTTTCTTTTGTTCCTGCCGGAATCTATAAAACCGAGAATCTTACTGACACGGTTATGCAGAACATCGAATTTCAGATTTCTTGTTGTTTTCCACAGCTTGCCCTTGTCTGTAAGCTAATAAATGATAACAAAAAATTCGTAATTCTTGATAATTGGATTGTAAAGATGGTGGAACATTGTGCAATTTCAAGTTACACAAGAGAAATGGATAGCGACAAGCATCCTCTTATGGCGAATATGACTTGGAGTTTGGGCTTCTTAAAGACAATACAGATGATTCGGGATGATAAACTTCGTGAGCAGATAGTTTACAATTATCAGAATGAGAAAAAAAAATTTATGTTGCATCCAGATACTTTCTTTTTTAATAATGAACTTTTAGGTATTGAATCTTTTGAGAATATGCAGGAATACTACAGCCTTTTGCCAGATAAAATGAAACTTATTTTCACATATTTGGATTACTTAATGACTAGATCAAAATATAATTCTAAATTGGTTGAATGTTCTTGGAATTATAGAATAGGTTCTGTTGTATTATTTTTGCCAAAGTTACTTTTAAGACTGCTTAGAATATTGTTATCGAAGGAATGAATTTTATGAAAAAAATCAGCATATTAATACCTTGTTTCAATGAAGAAGAGAATGTAGTTTCTATTTGCAAGGCTGTTGAAGATGAATTAAAACAAAATTGTTCTCAATATGATTATGAAATTTGCTTCATAGATAATTGCTCAACGGATAATACGAGACCGTTGATACGTCAAATATGCAATTCAAATCCAAAAGTAAAAGCCATATTCAATGCAAGAAATTTTGGTCAATTCAACAGCCCATATTACGGAATCACACAACTTGATGGAGATTGTGTTATTCCTATTTGCTGTGATTTTCAGGATCCTGTGGAAATGATTCCGAAAATGATTTTGGAGTGGGAAAAAGGTGTTAAAATTGTTTCCTGCATAAAGACAAAAAGCGATGAAAGTATTTCTGTCCGCTTTTTAAGAACCATATATTACAAGTTGATTCACAGAATGAGTGAGATTGACCAGATAGAACATTTTACAGGTTTCGGACTTTATGACAAAAGTTTTGTTGATGTTCTCCGTAATTTGAAAGACCCAACCCCATTTATCCGCGGAATTGTAGCAGAATTGGGATTTAGAAGAGTAAATCTGTCTTACCGGCAGGCAAAAAGAAGGGGGGGACGAACTCATAATAACTGGTATTCACTTTTTGATGCGGCTATGCTCAGTTTTACTTCTTATACAAAAGCCGGATTAAGATTTGCCACAATAGGTGGATTCCTAGCTTCTTTTGCAAGTTTTTGTATAGCTATCTATTATTTTGTGAAAAAGCTTCTACATTGGTCAACAATGCAAATGGGTATGG
>CADCRJ010000153.1 GCA_902803735.1 uncultured Spirochaetaceae bacterium | reverse complement strand
TTTTTCTAAGAATTGCGAAATCATAAAAAAAGATAACGGCAAAGCGTATGAAATCAAAAAAGGCGAAAACTCAACGATTCTATCTTTTATAAGCGAGAAAAAATATCCGTACAATGTTTATGAGTCGGACATTGCAAAAGGGGACTTTGAATATCGTCAGCTGCTGGTTTTTGACCTTGAGAAAGAGGCTGCAAGCTCAAAAGCATACAAAGAAATAATTGATTTTTTGGGATTTTTATTTGAAAAGACGAAATCAAGGATTCTTGTTACATCTGACGCTCACGATGAAATCTGTCTTTTAGGCTAAAAAGAAATTATGGCTTATATTAAACAGAGCTATCTATAATCTACGACCATTCATTACATAGAGGTGCAAAATGTTGATTTCAAAGTATGGAAACGGAACTGTTTCACAAGTTGAAGAATTAGAAATGAAATTGGGGATAAAATTCGATGAAAAATACAAGGCTTTTTTAATTAAATATAATGGCGGCGATACTCCGAATACAAACTGGAACGGGAAGTGCAAAAGCGATGTGCGTTTCTTTTACGGAATTGGGGTGAAAGAAGATATTTTGGAATCTTTGAAATATGAGATTGTCCAGAATCTGTTGGAAAAAAGTTTTCTTCCAATCGCGAAAAATTGTTCTGGCGATTTTTTCTGTATAAATCTTGAAGATGCCAAAATCTATTTTTCATACCACGACAAAAATCGAATAACTTTAATCGCCGAATCCTTTGAGGAATTTATTTCAAAGATAAAAAGCAAAAAAATCGGGCATATTGATACAATTGAAGAGAGAAAAGCGTGTCTTTTTGAACACGGACATGGTGAGTTTTTTTGTCAAGAATTGGTAAATGATTGGCAGGCAGAAATTGACCGTTTTTCTAAATATCATCAAGACGAAGTTGTTTTATAGTTAGTTTTATGTACAATACGAAGCGAAGTTCGACATTAACGAACATTTTTTTACTCTTCCTCAATAATCCAGTCGTCGAGCTGTTCTTTTTGGCTGGAATAATTCACCGCGACCTTGACGATTTTGCGACCGTCGCTCTTGTAAGCTATCGGGTAGTCCTTGCTGTTGATTTGCGCCATCGCTTCTTTTGCGGTCTTGTCCATCTTGAACTCAAAGATATAAATCGCTGATTTTTCCCAAACAACAGCGTCGCTTCTGCCGCGACCGTTCTGTACCTCGCAAAGCACGAATTCGCCCATCAGCTTGAAGATGAGCCACACGAAAGCCTGGCAGTCCAGCTCGTAGCACTTCTGGTTTGACTTTTTTGGAGCCGAGGCAAATATTTTGTTGATTCGCTCCATGAACTCGTTGACATTGCCCGCGCGGAGTTCTTTTAAGAAGTTCACGATTTCGATTTTCTTGTCGTCGTTCGGGTAGCCCGCATACAAAGGCAAAAGCCGCTTGTACAGCCCGAATTTCACTTCCGCGTTCGGGATTGCAATCGTGTAGCTGCCGAACTCTTTTTCGTAATTCTTGATTGTGAGATAGCCCGTCTGGTAAAGCATCGGGACTAGCTCGCTGGAGTTCAGGCGATATTCTTCGAGCGAACGAGAGTCCACGTCAATTCCGTTTTCCAGCGACTCGTAATCAAACTGAACGTCGAGCATCATCCTAGTGAGAAAAGTCGGCGTGCCTGTCGAGAACCAGTAGCTACCGAAAGAATTATTGAAAAAAGCATTCATCAAGCTGAAAGGATTGTAAACATCGGTTTCTGTATCTTGAGAAAAATGGTAGCCGTCGTAATTCTTCTTGAGTTCAGCAAGACATTCTTCTTTTGAGATTTCGTTTTCTTCTGCCATAAACACAATCTCAGGTACAAAGTTTGATTCAAGTTCTGTCTGCGAAATTCCGCAAACAGAAGTAAAATCGCTGTTCAACGAAATGTCGTTCAGATTATTCAAATCCGAGAAAATGCTCACCTTGTCAAATCGGGTAACACCCGTAATGAATGCAAAGCGAATGTATTGGTCTTCGCTCTTCAAGTTGCCGTAAAAGCCTTTCAGCACGGAGCGGATTTTGTCCTCAACTTCGCTG
>CADCRJ010000152.1 GCA_902803735.1 uncultured Spirochaetaceae bacterium | reverse complement strand
ACTACGACAGCGGGAGCGGATACTGGATTTATATTTTCAAGACAGAATCTGGCGAAATCAAAACAGTTGGCTGTTTTTTGGAAGATTTGGTAATCGAAAATATGAAAAATCAGTATTTTACGAAACAAAATTGACAGTAAAGATTCAAGGAATTATACTCTAATCGAAAAAAATGTAGAATTCTACAATTTTGGAGATTAGAGCATGATAAACCGCCCGAAATATCTCAAAAAACTTATAAATGCGAAATGGAACGGATTCCCGAAAATCATCACGGGTATTCGCCGTTGTGGAAAATCTTATCTTTTGAAGGAAATTTTTCACAAATATCTTATTGAAAACGGCGTGCATGAAAAAAATATAATTTCCCTTGAACTTGATGATGCTAAAAATGCAAACTAACGAAATCCTATTGAGCTGAACAAGTTTATTCTTGAAAAATGTGCTGATAAAAACGAACAGTTTTATGTTTTTTTGGACGAAATTCAGCGGATTTATACGATTGTGAATCCGTCTTTGACCGAAGGAAAAATTACTCTTGCGACAAACAAGGACACAGAGACAATTTCTTTTGTCGATGTCGTACTCGGACTCAGCCATGAAAGAAATATCGACCTTTATGTAACAGGCTCTAATTCAAAAATGCTTTCAACTGACATTGTGACTGAATTCCGTGACAAGGCGACAGAAATTCACATGGCACCGCTTTCATTTAGTGAATTCTATGAGGCACAAAACGACAAAATGGAAAAACAGGAAGCACTGTATGAATATATGCAGTATGGTGGAATGCCGCTTGCGGTGTTGAAAGATAAAGGCGAAAAAGAAGAGTATCTAAAAGGGCTTTTCAAGACAACATATTTTAAGGATATTCTAGAACGGAACAAATTGCGAAAAACAGAGGCAATGGACGAGCTTTGTACGATTCTTGCGACTTGCACAGGAGAACTTTTGAATGCAGAAAAACTTGCTAACACTTTTCTTTCAAAACGGCGTGAAAAAATCGACAAAGAAACAGTAACTTCATATATCAACGCCTTTTTGGACGCATTTATTCTGAGCGAGGCGAAGCGATATGATTTAAAAGACAGAAAATTCATCAACTCGACACGAAAGTATTATTTTTCTGACCCAGGTCTTAGAAACGCACGGCTTGATTTCATATATCCAGATGAAGGGCAAATTCTTGAAAATGTTGTTTATAACGAACTTTGTTACAACGGTTGGAATGTAAATATCGGAACTTTTGATTCCATAGAAAAAGAAAATGGCAAGAGCGTACGAAAAAAATACGAAGTTGATTTCATGGCAACAAAAGGCAGCGAGACAATTTATCTCCAGATTACAGATAATATGTCAAATGCCGAGACAAAAAAGCGTGAAACTCGTCCATATATTCTGCTGAATGACCAAATCAAAAAAATCATCGTTGTAAACCGTCCGATAAAAGAAACAAAAGACGAAAATGGCTTTACGGTTGTTGGTATAACTGATTTTTTGCTGGCTTTGTAGTTTTTGTGGAATAATTCTGTTAGAATCACGGAAAGTGTAATCGAAAATATGAAAAATCAGGGTTTTGGAGCATAAAATGAAAATCTTTCTGGCGTTTTATTTTGCTTTTGATTTTTGCGTGTCCGTGTTACCGATTGCGTTTTTTGCTTGACGCGCGTGGGACAATCGCAACTCGTATCTGGTGGCTGGCGGAGACTGGAGCGTTATGTTTTTCTTGGCGGGCTACCTTTTAGTCACTTCTGTGGCGGGAATTGTGCTTTCCAAAAAGAAAAACTTGGACGACGAAAACCTGACGGTCTCTAAAAACTGGCTTTTACCGATTTACATTGTGAATGTTCTCGGCGCATTTTGCCTAATGTTTCCGTTTGCTGTGGCTGGCGATTTTCTTTTCAAAAAGCAGTTTGACGTCTTTGCAATCGCAGGCTTGATTTTGGTTTGTGAGTTTTTGATTTTGCGCGGTCAAGTAAAATGGGAGCGGGCGGTTTTGTGCCAAAAGACTTTGCCCCGCTTGCTAAAATATTTCGTATGCATCGCAAATCCGCTCAGAACGGGCGCAACGATGCTTTTTTTGATTGCACTGATTTTGCCAATATAACAATTTTGCACGGATTGAGTCTTCGCTCAAAGCGGGACTGTTACTTAAGGGGATGAAAATGAAAAACAAAGTAATAACTTTTTTTAAGCAGAATTATCTCGCACTTTTGTTGCTCGTAATAATTTCGCTTGCGGGATTTATATCTCATCTTGTGCAGGTGTCGTTCGGCTGGGGCGGCTTGTACTGGACAACGCATTACTTTTTCTCTTTTCTAATTGCGCCCATGCTGTTCTTCGTCTGGCTCAACTTTTTGTTCAAATGGCGCATCTGCATTGTCAAAAATCTCTTTCTTGCCGCGTCTTACACCGTTTGCTTTTGCCTTGTGCTTTTCGCATATCAGCAATTCCACAGCAGATGGATTGCATTTGCTCCAAGATATTTTGTCCTTTTTGTAATTTTTGCTCCTTTCGTCGTACCGTTTCTGATGAACCTGATTATAACCTTTTTGCTGAAGCTCAAAGTGAAAAAATGGGAATTCCCGCTTTTGTTTTTTCTTCCCGTCATGGCGCATTTGATTGCACAGCCTATGCTCCGCCTTGTGTTTTGGAAGAACTGCGACGACCCTATTTTTCAGTTCAAGACAGGAACGATAATTTTCGGCTACATGCTTTGCGAGGGACTTTTCGTACTTTTGCACAGGAAAAATGAAAATGAGCAAATGACCGAAAACAAAAAGCTGTTTCTTGCGTTTTCCGCCGTGTTGAGCATCGCCTCTCCGATTTTTATTCTGGCAACAAAAATGCCTTTGCTCGTTTCCGTGCCGCTTTTCTTTTCTGGCATTTTATGTGCGGTTGTTGCTCTGAAAATTGCCCTACCCATGATAAAGCAGGACAAAAAGAACGGAAGAGAATCCCCGACCGTGCTTTTCTTTGCGATTATGGCGGGAGCGAGCTTCGGGGCAGATTTAGTCGCGGCTTTTTTTCTGATTCTCATGCTTCGACTCGTTGCAATGCCGTTTTGATAGTTTTTGAAGGAAAAAAATGGAAAACACAGAAAAAAGAAACATTGGAGCGCTTGGCATAATCGCAGTTTTTGCCGTGATGATTGCATATTCAACGTTGATGGACTATTTGCACTACGCCTTTCTTGAGCACCACAAAGAAATCTTAAGCTATTATTACGACCAAAACATTTTGATTTTGCCCGCGTTCATTTTGTTTTTCGTTAGCGTCCGCCTTTTCGTGCTAAAATCGCTCTTCTTCAAAAAACTCCACATCGCAGCGAACATCGCAATTTTCGCAGTCCTCGCGCTCGTCTTCTTAACATTCTCAGCGGAGGCGTTCGATTCAGCTCAACTGACCGAAAACGGCGTGACGACCAAGTACGCAGAATATGGCGCGGATTGTATCGCTGAGGCAAAAATCGGAATTAAGAAAACTGGCGGGAGCAAAACGGGCGGCGGCTATGAGCAGTACATT
>CADCRJ010000151.1 GCA_902803735.1 uncultured Spirochaetaceae bacterium | reverse complement strand
TCCGATTTCTGCACTCGCCTATTCAGATTTTGTCAAAATACACGATGGGCGTTTACTGCATACACCGCATGATAAGGCATATTTTCAGGACAGTCACGAACCTTGAATCCCGCCCAGTGATTTTTTCAGCTCTCGTTTTCATGGCTTCATGGGCAGTATGCTTCGCAATAGGAAAGCTTCCGTGGAAATGGGCAAAGGCTTCGGTCTCATAAAAGAGCAAAATACTTGTACATTAAAAGTGTTCGGAAACTGAGGTCATTATGACATGCGGTTTCTGAACACTTTTATTTTTCATTGTAATTTTTTCTCCATATTTTTAATAAATCCTATTGACTAAGTAGGTAAATAAGATTATAACTATATTATCAAGTTTACCTACTAAAATAGTAGGTAAAAAAAATAAGCAAGGAGATATTACTATGAGCAACTACAAATTTGAAACTTTACAGCTACACGTTGGACAGGAAAGTGCGGATCCAGCTACAGATGCACGTGCCGTTCCTATTTATCAGACTACATCTTATGTATTCCATAACAGCAAACATGCGGCTGACCGCTTTGGACTTGCAGATGCAGGTAATATCTACGGTCGCCTTACAAATTCTACGCAGGATGTTTTCGAGAAACGCCTTGCAGCTCTTGAAGGAGGCTCTGCTGCCCTTGCAGTTGCTTCTGGAGCAGCAGCAATCACATACACAATTCAGGCATTGGCTGCAAACGGCGGTCATATCGTAGCACAGAAAACAATATACGGCGGAAGCTACAACCTTCTTGCACATACTCTGCCACAATACGGCATTACGACAACATTTGTTGATGCTCACAATCTTTCTGAAGTAGAGGGAGCAATCAAAGAAAATACGCGTGCAATCTATCTTGAAACATTGGGAAATCCTAACAGCGATATTCCTAACATCGACGAGATTGCTAAAATCGCCCACAAACATGGACTTCCGCTTGTAATTGACAACACATTCGGAACACCTTACCTTATCCGCCCTATTGAGCACGGAGCAGATATTGTCGTTCACTCGGCAACAAAATTCATAGGTGGCCATGGAACCTCACTTGGTGGTATAATCATTGAAAGTGGAAAATTCAACTGGAAGCAGAGCGGAAATTATCCACAGATTGCAGCTCCAAACCCAAGCTACCACGGAGTTTCTTTCTATGACGTCGTAGGTCCAGCAGCATTCGTAACTTACATCAGGGCGATTCTTCTCCGAGACACAGGCGCTACAATTTCTCCGTTCAATGCATTCTTGCTTTTGCAAGGTGTTGAGACATTGTCGCTCCGTATTGAGCGCCATGCAGAGAATACAAAAAAAGTCGTTGAGTTCTTGAAGAATCATCCACAGGTTGAGAAAGTGAACCACCCTTCTCTGCCTGAGCATCCGGACCACGCTCTGTACCAGAAATATTTCCCGAACGGAGGAGCTTCAATCTTTACGTTTGAGATTAAAGGAGGCAAAGAGGAAGCATGGAAATTCATCGACAACTTGAAAATCTTCTCTCTGCTCGCAAATGTTGCTGATGTAAAGAGCCTTGTAATTCACCCAGCTTCTACAACTCACTCTCAGCTGAACGAGGCAGAGCTTGCAGACCAGGGCATCAAGCAGAACACAATCCGTCTTTCAATCGGTACGGAGCACATTGACGACATCATCGCTGATTTGGAAAATGCATTTAAGGCAATAAAATAAAAAAAAGGAGTAATATATGGCAGACATCAAACAGAGTTCATTGGAACTTATCGGAAAAACACCACTTTTGCAGCTTAACGGATATTCTAAAAAATCTGGAATCAAAGATGCTACAATTCTTGCAAAGCTTGAGTACTTGAATCCAGCAGGAAGCGTAAAAGACAGAATCGCACTTGCAATGATTGAGGACGCAGAGCAGAAAGGTCTTTTGAAGCCAGGAGCTACAATCATAGAGCCGACTAGCGGAAACACAGGTATCGGTCTTGCCGCGGTAGCAGCAGCAAAGGGCTACCATGCAATTCTTACTTTGCCAGAAACAATGAGCATTGAGCGTCGCAACCTTCTCAAAGCTTACGGAGCAGAGATTGTTCTTACAGAGGGTGCGAAAGGCATGAAAGGTGCAATCGCAAAGGCTGAGGAGCTTCATCAGTCCACACCAGGCAGCTTTATCCCTGGTCAGTTCGTAAACCCTGCAAACCCTGCAATCCACAAGAAAACAACTGGACCAGAAATCTGGGAACAGACAGACGGAAAAGTTGACATCTTCGTTGCAGGCGTTGGTACAGGCGGAACTTTGACAGGTGTCGGCGAATATCTCAAAGAAAAGAATCCTAATGTAAAAATCGTTGCCGTAGAGCCAGCAACAAGCCCTGTTCTCTCAAAAGGAACAGCAGGAGCTCACAAGATTCAGGGAATTGGAGCTGGATTCGTTCCAGACGTTCTCAATACAAAGATTTACGATGAAATCATTCCTGTCGAGAATGACGACGCTTTTGTAGAAGGCAGAGCTTTCGCACAGAGCGAGGGTATTCTTGTAGGAATCTCAAGCGGTGCCGCTCTCAAGGCTGCAAAAATCTTGGCAGAACGCCCAGAAAACAAAGGAAAGACAATCGTCGTTCTTTTGCCAGATTCTGGAGACCGCTATTTGAGCACTGCGTTGTTCAGCAACAACTAACAGGGCGAAAGCCGAGTTTTGGAGGTAACTCAGAAAATTAAAGCAAAACTCGGCTTTATCATCGCCATACTTCTTTCAATTTCGTAAATTTTCCCCCTTCTATTTCAAAATACTATAAAATTTATAAAAAGATGCCTATTTCCTATTGATTCAATAGGAAATAGGCTGTATATTATATTTACCTACTGTTTTAATAGGTTTTATATCCTACAAATTTCAGCTTTTTCCTGTTTTTACAGGAGAGAAGTACATCATCAAAGGTGGTATAAGTATGTATAAAATTTCTACACGAGGACAGTACGCACTTTTAGTTATGGAGGATTTGGCAGAGGCTGGCATAGAAAATCCTGTGCCTCTCAGGGTTCTCTCGCACAGACGGAATCTTTCTATAAAATACCTGGAGCAGATTCTTTCAAAGCTTGTCGAGAAAAACCTTGTTTCTGGCTGCAGAGGATTAAACGGAGGATATAAGCTCACAAGAACGCCTAAAGCTTATACCGTCGGAGAAATACTCAGGGCTATGGAAGGAGATCTCTCGCCACGTAACCAGAACGACAAAAACACAGTGGAATCGGCTGGCAGCAAGAGTTTTTGGAATGACTTTGAAATGACTGTGAACAATTTCGTTGATTCTGTAACGCTTGAAAGTCTTGTATTCAAGAATAAGGAATTCATCGGATTTGAATACTGCATATAAAGTAATCCACTCAGCATAGCTAACGAGAAGTTTTTAAGGAGGAATTATTATGGCACTTTCACAGGAAACAAAATGCGTACATTTAGAAAAAACATCGACAGACGGCTGTAGCAAAGCAGGTGGTATTCTACCCTGCTCGCACTACGGAGCCGTGAGCTTTCCAATTTATCAGACCGCAACCTATGCCCATCCAGGCGTAGGGCAAAGCACAGGCTTTGATTACAGCAGACTGCAAAACCCAACTCGCGAGCATCTCGAAAAAGTGCTGGCACAGCTGGAGAACGGCATAGACGCACTTGCAATGTCGTCAGGAATGGCTGCAATCTCGCTGCTTATGGAGCTGTTCAGTCCAGGCGACCACATAATTGCTGACAGCGATCTTTACGGCGGCTCTATACGCCTTTTTGACAACGTTTCCGCAAAAAACGGGATCAGCTTTACACGCGTAAACTGCTCGCAGACAGAGCTGGAGCCACTCATAAAGCCAGAGACAAAGGCTATATACATTGAAACTCCAACAAACCCAATGATGAACGTCACGGATATCCAAAAGACCGCTCAAATAGCAAAAAAACACAACCTGCTCTTAATAGTGGACAATACATTTATGTCGCCGTATTTGCAAAATCCGCTTACATTGGGAGCCGACATCGTTGTACACAGCGGAACAAAGTATCTTGCTGGACACAATGACACTTTGGCAGGGTTTATCGTGACAAACAGAACTGATATACAAGAAAAACTCAGATTCCTCATAAAAACAACAGGTGCAGGACTGTCACCTTTTGACAGCTGGCTTACGCTAAGGGGGCTAAAAACTCTTGCTATCCGAATAGAAAAATCGCAGGAGAACGCTATTAAAATCGTCCAATGGCTAAAAACACAAAAAAATGTAACAAACGTGATTTATCCAGGACTTCCTGAACATCCAGGGTACGAAATCCAGGAAAAGCAGGCTCGCGGATTTGGGGCAATGGTTACTTTCAACGTGACCGACGAGGCAAAAGCAAAATCAATTCTTAACAAAGTTCGTCTAATTCAGTTTGCAGAGAGTCTTGGCGGTGTAGAATCGCTAATCACCTACCCCGTAACACAGACCCATGCCGACGTTTCTGAGGAAATAAGACAGAAGAACGGAATCACGACAACAACGCTCAGGCTTTCAGTAGGAATTGAAAGTGCTGATGATTTGATAAAAGACCTAGAGCAGGCATTGAACGGCTAAGCAAAAACAAGCCGTTCATCACAGCAACATCGAAAACACGGAGTTTTTATGAAATACGACTTTGACACAATAACAGACCGCAAGAACACATTCGCTATAAAGTACGATTTAGCCTCTGCCCGCAATAAGCCTACAGACGCAATAAGTCTTTGGGTCGCAGACATGGATTTTCCAACAGCCCCGTGCATACAAAAAGCTCTGGCAGAACGTGCCTCTCACGGTATATTCGGCTACAGCCGTCCAGACAACAGATACTTTGATGCAATAAAGGGCTGGTACAAACGGAGATTCGGCTTTGACTTACATGACAGCTGGATTACAAACACTCCAGGCGTAGTGTTTGCGATTGCCACGGCTGTAAAGGCCTTCACGCAGGAGAACGATTCCGTGCTTATTCAAAAACCTGTTTACTACCCTTTTTTCAACACAATCAAAAACTTGAACCGAAAAGTTGTGAACAATCCTCTTGTACTTAAAAACGGGCACTACGAAATTGATTTTGATGATTTTGAGCAGAAAATCACGAAAGAAAACGTAAAGCTTTTTATCCTCTGCTCTCCGCACAACCCAGGCGGCAGAGTCTGGAAAAATGACGAGCTCAAACGCATAAGCGAGATTTGTCTAAAGCACAACGTCCTTGTCGTTTCTGACGAGATTCACAGCGACATTACATTTGGCGATAACAAGCACACGATTTACGCTTCGCTCTCAAAGGAAGCCGAACAAAATTCAATAATCTGCACCGCACCAAGCAAGACGTTCAATCTCGCCGGTTTACAGTTCTCGAACATTTTTATCCCGAATGAGAAGCTCAGAGCCGCTTTTCAAAGGGAGATAGACCGTACTGGCTATGACGAGCCAAGCCTAATGGGTGTTATAGCGGCAACTGCTGCCTACTCGGACGGCGAGGACTGGTTCGAGCAGGCAAAAGACTATATATGGGAAAACATTCAGTTCACCAAAAGCTACGTCGCAGAAAACTGCCAAAAAATCAAGGTTATTGAGCCAGAGGGAACTTATCTGCTATGGCTGGATTTTTCAGATTTTGGTCTGCCAGACAAAGAGATTGACACCCGCATTCTGAACAAAGCGAAAGTCTGGCTTGACCGCGGCTCCATGTTCGGCACAGAGGGCGAGCAATTCCAAAGAATCAACTGCGCGACACCACGAGCCATTTTAGAGCAGGCATTAAAGCAAATTTGTACAGAGTTTTCTAGGTCAAGCAATTAATTCTAAAAAAAGTAATTAAACCTATTGACTTAGTAGGTAAATAGATGTATAAATATCCTATCCTAATTCCTACTAAGTCAATAGGTAACTAAAGCTACCGAAGGAGAAAACTATGAAAAAAAATCTTTTTGTAAAAATCGTTGCACTAGCATTTGCTTTCGCAGCTATTTCGCCACTTTCTGCAAAACCAAAGACAGGAAGAACCGTTGCCCAGATAAAGAAGAGCAAGACTATAAAAATCGCTGTATTCAGCGACAAAAAGCCATTCGGCTTCGTTGACGAGAACGGCGAGTATCAGGGCTACGACGTTTATCTTGGCAACCGACTAGCAAAAGACCTTGGCGTAAAAGTAAAATACGTTCCAGTCGAAGCAGCCGCTCGCGTCGAAGTGCTTACAACAGGAAAAGTTGACCTTGTTCTTGCAAACTTCACAGTCACACCTGAGCGAGCAGAAAAGGTAGACTTTGCACTTCCTTACATGAAAGTTGCTCTCGGAATCGTCTCACCAAAAACAGCTTTGGTAACAGACCCTGCCCAACTTAACGGCAAGACCCTCATCATTGCAAAAGGAACAACAGCAGAATCTTACTTCTCAAAGAATTACCCAGAAATCAAGCTGCTCAAATTCGACCAGTACTCAGAGGCTTACAATGCTTTGCTTGACGGACGCGGTGACGGACTTTCTACGGACAATACAGAAGTCCTTGCATGGGCAATCGAGAACCCGAACTTTGCTGTAGGAGCAGGTGCAGATTCCATCGGAAGCTTGGACGCAATCGCTCCAGCCGTACAGAAAGGAAACAAAGACCTCCTCGACTGGCTCAACAAAGAGATTGTAGAGCTTGGCAAAGAGAACTTCTTCCATGCTGACTATGAAGCAACACTCCGTGAAGTTTACGGAAAAGACTCCGATGCAGACAGCCTTGTAGTTGAGGGCGGAAAACTCTAAAGGAAAACTTAAAAAATGCAGTAATTGAGCTAAGCCGAAATCAGCAAGTTTTTTGCTCGTTTCGGCAAGCTCAAGCAGAACTATCGTAAAAAAAATGGATTTTGAATTTATAAAAGAAGTCATTCCGATGTATGTGGAAGCTACGCTACTCACATTGCGGATTGGCTTTATCGGAATAATCTTATCGTTCATCACTGGAATTTTATGTGCGATAGTCCGCTACTGGAAAATTCCCGTGGTGAACACAGTTGTCAGAGTTTATACAGAAATTTCTAGGAATACGCCGCTTCTGATACAACTTTTCTTCCTTTACTTTGCATTTCCAAGGATGGGAATAAAACTTTCTGGCGAACAATGCGGAATAATCGGGCTTACATTTCTTGGCGGCTCATACATGGCAGAAACATTCAGAAGCTCGCTGGAAACAGTAGGACGAGCACAGCTTGAAAGCGGAATGTGCATTGGTCTTAATAAAGTCCAGCTGGTGCAATACGTAGTTTTACCGCAAGCACTTTCTGTTTCAGTTCCGGGACTGGTGGCAAACATGATATTCCTGCTGAAGGAAACCTCGGTCTTTAGTGCCGTCGCACTCGCAGATTTGATGTTCGTCGCAAAAGATTTAATCGGACTTTACTACAAGACAGAAGAATCGCTTTTGCTTTTGGTAATCGCATATTTTATCATTCTTCTGCCAATATCCGTAGCCGCACATTTTATAGAAAGGAGATTGCGTTATGGACAATTCGGAAATTCTTAATGCTGTCTATACGGCATCAGGGGTTCTTTTTAAGGGGAAAAATTTTGTGCGGCTAATGGGAGGCCTTGGAGTTACAATCTGGATTGCGGCTGTCTCGGTCTTTCTTTCAATGATTTTGGGTTTCTTGTTCGGAATCGTTATGAACATGAAAAATCGTGCCATAAGATGGCTCTGCCATGCATACCTTGAGTTCATAAGGATTATGCCGCAGATGGTGCTTCTATTCCTTGCATATTTTGGACTTACGCACGCCTTTGGCATTTCGATTTCTGGCGAGCTTGCCTCAGTGCTGGTCTTTACGCTTTGGGGCACGGCAGAAATGGGAGACCTTGTCAGAGGTGCATTGCAGTCAATTCCCAAGCACCAGTACGAGAGCGGAAGAGCTTTGGGACTAACGGAGAAGCAGATTTTCCGCTACATCGTAATTCCGCAGACCGTAAAACGACTAGTGCCATTGAGCATGAACCTTATAACCCGAATGATTAAGACAACCTCGCTTGTTGTGTTCGTCGGCGTTATTGAAGTCCTTAAAATCGGACAGCAGATTATAGAAGCGAACAGGCTAACAATTCCTACGGCTTCAATCGCAGTATACGGAGTGATTTTTTTCCTGTACTTTATTGTGTGCTGGCCGCTTTCGCTTGCTGCGGATAAAATCGAAAAAAATCAGAAATAAAGAGGTGCAAAAAAAATGGCTCTTTTAAAAATCAGGAATCTTGAAAAATCATACAAAGAAGCAGGCGGAATCCTAAACGGCGTCTCTCTTGACGTACACAAAGGAGAAGTTGTAGTGATTCTTGGTCCTTCTGGCTGCGGAAAATCTACCCTGCTGCGCTGCATAAACGGCTTGGAGACAATCCAAGGCGGCGAAATTCTTCTGGGAGATGAAGTAATCAGCAACAGAAAGAACGATATGCACCTGATACGACAGAAAATCGGCATGGTATTCCAGAGCTATGATTTGTTCCCGAACATGACCGTACTAAAAAATATATTACTCGGACCACTAAAAGCACAGAACAGGGACAAGGATGAAGTTACGGCTCAGGCAGAGAAGCTACTTGCAAGGGTCGGCTTGCTTGAGAAAAAGAACGCATACCCGCGGGAGCTTTCAGGAGGACAAAAACAACGCGTCGCAATCGTCCGTGCACTCTGCATGAATCCAGAGGTGCTTTTGTTCGATGAAGTGACAGCCGCCCTTGACCCAGAGATGGTTCGAGAAGTTCTTGACGTTATGATGGATTTGGCAAAAGAAGGACGCACAATGCTAATCGTAACGCATCAGCTTGAATTTGCCCGTGCGGTAGCAGACAGAATCATTTTTATTGATGAAGGCGTAATCGTAGAAGAAAGCTCTCCTGAGCAGTTTTTCAATAATCCAAAGACAGAGAGAGCAAAGAAATTCCTCGATGCGTTCAGGTTTGAAAAACGAGTGAGCTATGCAGAAGGAATTTAAATGGAGCGTTTTTTCAGCGTCACAAATTCGGCTTAAAGAATTTTTGGCAAAATTCCTGCTGTTCAAAAGTTTGAATTCTGACTAAAATTAAAGTCTTATGAAACTTTATTCCAAACATCAGCTTATAAAGGCTGCCGCATTCGGCATTATCGGCGGAGCCATAATATCACTTGTAATAACAAACGTTGTTACATCTGCAAATAAAGACAGAATTCCACAGGCATCACAGCAGAACGAGACGGCTTCTACAACGGAGCAGGATTCTAAGACAGATACAATCTCAGAATCCGAGCAGGATGGCGGTAAGGAGCAAGTCTCTATAAAGATGACCTCATCATCCCAAAGCCAATACACACAGGATGAAATCCAGAACATCACGGTCTACGAAAAATGCAATGAAGCCGTCGTCAACATCACCACACAAGAAATGTCCCTCAACTGGTTCTTTGAGCCAAGCGTTCAGGAAGGTGGATCTGGTTCTGGCTCAATCATAGACAAAAAAGGCTACGTAGTGACAAACTACCATGTAATAGAAAACGCGACAGAAATCACAATCTCGCTTTATGACGGCTCATCTTACAAGGGAAAAGTAATCGGCAAGGACAGGGAAAGCGACATCGCTGTGCTCAAATTTGACCCGCCAGAAAACATAATCCTAAAGACAATCGATTTTGGCAACAGCGAGAATCTCAAAATCGGACAGAAAGTCATTGCAATCGGAAACCCGTTCGCCTTGGAACGCACAATGACAACAGGAATAATCTCTGGCTTGGGTCGCCCAATCCAAGAGAGCAAGAACGTAATAATCCGAAACATGATACAGACCGATGCCGCAATAAACCCAGGAAATTCAGGCGGTCCTTTGCTTGATACAACAGGCAAGATGATAGGCATAAACACAATCATAATTACAGGTTCCGAGTATACGACTGGCTCTGTCGGCATTGGTTTTGCAATTCCAATAAGCACGACTCTCCGCGTAGTAAACGACCTTATCCAGTACGGCAAAGTAAACAGAGGCCGTCTGAGCATAACGCCTGTTCAAATGACGTCGGCAATCGCCCGCTACGCTGGAATCGGCATAAACCGAGGTATCCTCGTAAGCTCCGTAAAACATGGCAGCAATACGGCAAAATCAGGGCTTAAGGGCGGAACAAAACCTGTTCAGTATGGAAGCCGCTACAACCCGGCAACAATTTACCTTGGCGGAGACATTATCACAGCAATTGACAACATAACAATCCAGAGCTATGCGGACTTTACAAGTGCATTGGAATCAAAGCGGCCTGGCGACACAGTAACAGTAACTGTCTACAGGGACGAAAAGTTTGAGAAACTTAAAGTTACGCTTGATGGCGATGAAGCCGCACATTCAATATAAAAAGCCATGAAAAAAATTAGAATACTAATCTTATGTAAAGTAGTCGATAATTTTGGCGACATAGGCGTTGTTTACAGGCTTGCCAGAGCCATGTCAGAGCAGGGTCAAGACTTGGACATTACCATTGCCGTAAGCGATTTAGCCTCGTTCAAGGCAATGGCCCCACAAGTAGACGTGGCAAAGGATGAGCAGACTTTCTGCGGGTGGAACATAATCCAATGGGATGTATCTGATAAAATCGCCAAGACTTTTGAAGAAAACCCGCCGCAGATTATTCTGGAATGCTTTCAATGCGGACGCCCGGACTGGCTGGAGAACATACTTTTTGCAGAGAAATTCACTAAAACAGTCCAGATTATCAATATAGACTATCTTACGGCAGAAGAATATGCAGACGACTTTCATCTTCTAAAAAGCGGAACCAGAAAAACGTGCATAAAGAAAATTAATTTTATGCCGGGCTTCACAGAAAAGACTGGCTCTTTGATTCTTGACAACGACTTTATGGAGTCCCTTTCAAAAGCAAAGCTGGAAGCTCCCTCTGACGACTTCAAAGTGCTAGTGTTCTCGTATGAGCAGGATTTCTCAGCAATCGTTCAGGCTCTCAAAGAATTTCAGGCAGAACAAAAAAACAAAAACGCTGATTTCTCAGTAAAAGCCTTTGTAGCACCTGGAAGAAGCTCAGAGCCGTTCTTAAATGCATGGCAAGCAGAATCCTGCCCGTTCCAGATAGAGCGGCTGGACTTTCTAAAACAACAGGAATGGGACTCCTTGCTTTGCAAGATGGACTTTATCTTTATACGGGGCGAGGACTCCCTGTCTCGCGCGTGCCTTGCGGGGATTCCTTTTATATGGAGAGCCTACCCGCAAGACGAGGACTATCATTTAGTAAAGCTGAACGCACTTCTCGCAAGAATGGAGGCTTATCTAAGCAAAGAAGACTTCTCAAATCTTTCAGCAGCCTGGAACTGGTACAACGGAGACCAGAATATTCAGTTGGCGTCAGGAAAAAACGCGTTGAAAGCGATTCTGACAGCAACAAAAGAGTGCAATCTAAGAGACGCATTCAGAGGCTTTTCTCAGAACCTGATACAAAACGGCAACCTAGCAGCTCATCTGCTTGAATATATAGATGAAGTCTGCAAGAGCCTAGATTTATAGAAAATCTTTTAGCTTTTTATTCGCCGTACAAATATTTTCGGAACTCTTCGACGGCTTTCTCAGAATTCAGCTTTTTGTAAATCTCAAGCTGTTCCTCCTCTGAAAGCTTCTCTCGCATGTGCAAGTTCAAATTCAGCTCTGGGAACTCCGCAAATTCCGCCGTTTGCTTAATCTTTTGCAAAACATTTATGCAAATCTCTTTCACGGCTTTTTCGTGTTCGCCGCGAGTATTTTCCAACAAGTCATCATTCTCTCCAGCCCAATCTTCAAGAGCTTTGTAGAACTTTTGCAACGCAACAGACGGCTCTTCAATGTTGCTGACTTCTTCCCATTCTTCTTCGCAGCATTTGTAATAAAAGCACATTGACGGGTCTTCTTCAATCTCTTCTTTGTGTTTGTTCAAATGTGAGAACGAGTTTGTCCAAATATCGACAGAAGTCGTAAAATCAGGAAAATAATCAATAGAAAGCGCGTATGTGTCCTTTTTGTCCAGTTCTTTCATTTTGCTCAAAACAGCGTCGAACACTCCATTTTCAAAAGCCTTGTAATCAAATTTTGGCTTGGACATCTTTCTTAAAAAGTTCATTTTTCATTCTCCTTTAAAAACTCCGCGTTAGAACTAAAGCAATTCACCAAGAGAAAGCACGGCATTTCGAACGCAATCATTACACTCGCACAAAACTTTACCAGTTCCAATGCCTTTCAAATCTTTACACGTAACAGCCCCGCATTTCTCACGGAATTTTGACAAAAGCTCACGGCTCTTTCGGACAGTTCCCTCGCCATTAGTTAGCAAGCCAAGAATCATGTTCGCACCAACCAAAGCCCCGCAAGTCGCTTCCATACAGCCCATTCCAGCGGCAAAACCCGCGGACATTTTGAGCAAGTCCTGCTCGCTCACACCAACGGTATCCACAAAAGTTTTCGTAATTGCCTGACAGCAATTACACTGCCCGCTCGCCTTTAGATTTGCGGCAGAATCCGCACGCTCCTGAATCGTCAATTTAGTACCTCCAATTTACACTTAAATTTACAAATGCTCTGTGTCATTGTTCCCATCGGGCAGAATGTGCACCACGAACGGGGCTTGTAAAGAGCCATAAAAATAAGACCGATTAATGTTGATGTCAGCATAAGGCTATAAAAACCATAGCTGAATTGTGCGAGCCATGCAAGACCTTCGCCAAGAAGAGCTGGATTATAGGCCCATTTCCAAGGAACACGGAATGTCCAGAAAAGTTTTACTGCCTGCCGCAAGTCAGCGGCTCCGCTCGCGACGAGATAAGTCTGAAAGACCATTGAGCAGAACATCGTCAAGAAAAAAACAAGGAATCCGTATCGGAACCATTTTGAAGAAATCACTCGCGGTGTCGTTTTGTTCCGAGAAAGCTTTAGAGAGAAGCCCAAAAGAGTAAAGAGCTGTCCGCGTCCGCACATGTTGTTGCAGAACCATTTGTTTCCGCCAAAAATCGCAAAAATCAGCGGCAGCAAAAAATCTACCATACCGAGCCATGCAAAAAGGAT
>CADCRJ010000150.1 GCA_902803735.1 uncultured Spirochaetaceae bacterium | reverse complement strand
TTCGCGGCTCTCAACAGGCTCGCTATAATAGACGAGATAGCACGAGGCATGAAATGGAAATGTGATGAGCCTGTAAGCTGCGTTCATAATTACGTTGACTTTAGGGACAGCGAGCCAATACTGCGCAAGGGAGCCGTATCTGCTAGGGCGGGCGAAAGCGTAATAATCCCTGTGAATATGCGAGACGGTATAATCCTCGGTACTGGCAAGGGAAACGCCGACTGGAATTATTCAGCCCCGCATGGTTCTGGTCGCATTATGAAGCGTGAGGACATAAAAAGGCAGTTTACGGTCAGTGCGTTCAAGGCGGAGATGAAAGGCATCTATTCTTCGTGCATATCAAAAGGAACGCTGGATGAGGCACCGTTTGCTTACCGCCGACTGGAAGAAATACAAAAAGCTGTTGAGCCTACTGTCAGCGTGAGCAGCGTACTAACTCCAGTCTACAATTTCAAAGCCTAGGCAGAAGTTTAAGCTAAAAACAAGCTTTTGCAGATTGTTCTAGTACAAGCGGGATTTTTACAGTAAAATTAATCGTTACAGTAAAAATCCCGCTTTTCTATTTACTAGCGGACTTTATAAGGAGTCAGATATGCTGTATTTTAGTGTAAACGCATTGCTTTTGGTAGTAAGTTTTGTTGCTCTTATTAAGGGAGCAGATTTTTTTGTGGACGGAAGTTCCGCTCTTGCAAAAATCTTCAAGGTTCCCTCTCTGATTATTGGTCTTACCGTAGTAGCCCTAGGTACCAGCCTGCCAGAGCTTGCCGTAAGTACCTCCGCAGCCTTGCAGGGCTCCAACGAGATTGCTGTCAGTAACGTTGTCGGCTCCAATATATTCAATCTTCTTGTCGTTCTTGGCGTATGCGCCGTAATCCATCGCGTGCCTGTTGACAAAATAGTAATAAAGCGAGATTTTCCTATATCTGTTTTGGCATTGGTTCTCGTACTTGCCGTAACGGGCTTGCCCTCAATTCTTGGCGGTTCTTTCTTCTCCTTGAAAATGGAAGAGAATGTCGGTCTCGTTTACAGATGGCTTGGCCTTCTTCTTTTGCTTTTCTTTGTAATCTATATAATCTACCTGATTATTGACTCGAAAAAACATCCGGTTCAGGAAGAAGAATTCGCCGAGAAGCCGTTGTGGAAATGTATCCTGCTCATTGTCGGCGGCATTGTAGCGATTACTCTTGGCGGAAAGCTCGTCGTATATTCTGCCCAGAACCTTGCAAGATTCTTCGGCATGACAGAGACTCTCATCGGCTTGACCGTCGTAGCTCTCGGAACTTCGCTCCCGGAGCTTGTAACCTCAATAATTGCCGCGAGAAAAGGCGAGGTGGAGCTTGCCGTCGGAAACGTAGTCGGCTCCAATATCTTTAATATCCTTCTGATTCTTGGAGTCTCATCCGCAATTCACCCTGTGGCGGTCAATGCCGCGTCGGTCTACGATATGACAATCCTGCTCGCAGTCAGCATTATGACATGGCTCTTCTGTCTTGGCGGCAAAGGAATAAACCGCATAAAAGGTCTTGTCATGGTACTCGCTTACGTTGGAACCGTCATCTTTGCTATTGTGAGATAAACAAAGTCTTGGATTTTGCTTAGGAGATTTTTGAATGGGGCTTGAATTATTCGTTCCGAGCGGAATCGAGCGGCTTGACCAGCAGCTCAAATTTTCCGCAGAAATCGATAAAATGACTAAAATCATCCGCAGGACGCTCTTGATTGACAAAAGCCGCTTTGAGAACGACGCTGAGCATTCCTGGCACATCTCTGCTATGGCTCTGCTTTTTGCGGAGTATGCGGAAGAGAAAGTGGATGTTGCCCGTGCAATGCAGATGTGCGTCGTGCATGATTTAGTCGAGATATACGCTGGCGACACCTATGCCTATGACTCAAAAGGAAACGAGACCAAGGCGGAGCGCGAACAGAAAGCTGCTGACAAGCTTTTCTCCCAGCTGCCTGATGAGCAGGGAAAGTATATCCGCTCGCTCTGGGAAGAGTTTGACGCGATGAATACCGCGGATTCCAAATACGCCGCCTGCATGGATCGTTTGCAGCCATTATTGCATAACCTGCTTACGGGCGGGCTTTCGTGGAAGCAGCATGAAGCTGAGAGAGCTTCCGTGGAGAAACGGACCGGCATAATAAAAGAGTTTATGCCGCGCGTTTACGGATGGCTTAGCATGAATCTTGACAGAGCTGTAGAAATGGGCTGGCTAAAATGATAAAATCATTTTATGTCTTTACTGTCTAATTATATACTTCCAATAATTGAACCGTGGAAAGAACTTAAAAATATGGCGGCGAATCTTGCCGCCTCAAATGATTTTCCAGTCGAAATAGAAGGCTTGCATGGTGCTTCCACCACCTTTTTTGCAGCCGCGTTCATAGAAAAAATACGAGCGAAAGTAATCAGCGATTTGCAGTATAATGCTACCGGGCGTTATGCCCAGGAACAGCAGAAGTCGCTTGTTCCTACTACGGCACAAGCCCTTGACACCGTGATTGTTGTTCCATCAGAAAAAGACGGGCTTGAAATCCTGAACGACTTGCGCACTTCTTTTGAGGATGCCGTGGAAATCTCTGTTTTGCCATGGTGGGGGGCGGTATCTTACAGGCCTGTCGCTCCGGGAGCCGCCGTATTCGGACTTCGCTCAGGCGTGCTCTCCAAGATGGCGTTGCAAAAAAGAGCACTTACGGCGCAGACAAAGCCTAGAATCTTTATCATAAACCAGCGTGCCTTACAAACTCCCGTGCCTTCGCCCGATTATATACGCTCGCAGATTTTCTCGCTCTCAAAGGGCGAGCAGGTGGATCCGGCAGAGCTTTCCGAGCGACTTGCCCGCTTAGGGTATGTCAGGGTTCCTAAAGTCGGCGTTCCGGGCGAGTTCACGCTCCGTGGCGAGGTTCTTGACATATTCACTCCTAGTGAGGAGCAGCCTACCAGAATCCTCTTTGACTTTGACGAGATTGGCTCAATCAAGACCTTTGACCAAGAAACACAGTCCACGGTCAAGCAGAAAGACTATCTGCTCGTCTGCCCGATGAAGGAAGTAATCTGGAGCGACGAGCTTATAGACAGGCTTGAGGGCCGCTTCGCAAGAATTGAGTCGCAGAAAGAGGTCGGCTCAGAAGATGGCTCTGTAGAGCTTTCGTTTACAGACATAGCGATTGCGGCAAAACAGAAGCTTCTGGATGAGCTTAGAACTTCTGGCGAGAGTGAGGGCGAGGAGCTGTATTATGCTTCTCTATGGGATAAAAATTATACCGTCCTTGATTATATCGCCCCAGAGACCACCGTATTCTACTCTGATTACGAGCGAATAGAGAACGGACAGGAAGGATTTTTCCGCGAGTACACAGGAATGTACCGAAAGGCAAGGCAGATTCTTCCTGTGTTCCCGCCTTCGCAGATGACGATACCTTTGGACTGCGTGGTTTCTTCTCATGCGCGCAGCGTTGTCTTCCGCCTGCTGCATGGCGAGGTGACCCCTGATGAGGGCGAGCTGGCTCAGAATGATTCGGAGAGCCGCCGCCTGTTCATTGAGAGCGAGCAGCCGAGAAGCTTCTTCGGTAACATAAACTACCTCAAAGAACAAATTGACGCGTTGCAGGGCGAGGGATGGCGAATCTTTATCTTTGCGGATAACGAGAACCAGTCCGTGCGAATAAAGGAGCTTCTTAAGGACTTCACCGATAAATCCGAGCGTTCAATGCAAAAAATAAAAGAGAACGCGAAAAAAGGCGAGCCGTACTATCCTCTTGTCGTTTTCCCGGAGGCAATATCCGCGGGATTCGGAATCCCCGGTGCGAAGATCCTTGTCATTCAGGAGAACGAGATATTCGGGCGACGCAAGCACTCCCCAAAGAGCGGCCATCTTGCAAAAGGCGAGGCGATAGACACTTTCGTAGAGCTTAACCCCGGTGATTATGTCGTTCACGTGAACTATGGAATAGGAATCTTCCGCGGAATACAGCGAGTGAAGACAATGGGGAACGAGCGCGACTACATAAAGCTTGAGTACGCGGACGAGGAGTTTGCCTTTGTTCCTCTTGAGCAGGTCAACATGGTTCAGAGGTACATCGGGAATGAGGGTGAGAAACCCCGCATTGACAGAATCGGAAGCAAGAACTGGGAGAACCGCAAGAACCGCGTCAAGAAAGCCGTTGAGGATCTCGCTGAGAAACTCATCGCCCTCTACAGCCGAAGAAAGGCCAGCCGTGGTTTTCAGTTCCCCAAGGACTCCGACTGGCAGACTGCTTTTGAGGCGGCTTTCCCTTACGAAGACACGCCTGACCAGTACAATGTTACGCAGGAAATCAAGAGCGACATGGAGAAGCCTATCCCGATGGACCGCTTGGTCTGCGGTGACGTAGGCTATGGCAAGACGGAGATAGCCATGCGCGCTGCGTTCAAGGCCGTAATGGGAGGAAAGCAGGTGGCTTTTCTTGCGCCCACTACGATTCTTGCTGAGCAGCACTACGAGACCTGCGTCGAGCGTTTCGCTAATTTTCCGGTGACTATCGCCCAGCTGTCGCGCTTCGTGACTCCTGCCGAGCAGAAGAAAACCATCGCGAAGCTTGCCGCTGGTGATATTGATATTGTTGTCGGAACCCACAGGGTAATACAGAAAGACGTTGTTTTCCGTGATCTCGGCCTTATGATAATCGATGAGGAGCAGAGGTTCGGCGTAAAGGACAAGGAGAAGCTCAAGACATTGCGAGCCAACATAGACTCGCTTGCCATGAGCGCGACTCCTATTCCCCGTACGCTCCACATGAGCCTTTTGAAGATACGCGACATGAGCCTTCTTACGACGCCGCCTCAGACCCGTAAGCCTATCGAGACAATCGTAGACGAATATACGGACGAGCGCGTCGCCGAGGCAATCAGGCGCGAGGTTGACAGGGGCGGGCAGGTGTTCTATCTGCATAACCGCGTCGAATCTCTGGAAGATACCTGCTACAAGCTGCAGAAGATTGTCCCTGAGATGATGATTGACTATGCTCATGGTCAGATGACCGTTGACGAGCTGGATGACATTTTCCGTCGTTTTAAGATGGGCGGCTTCCAGGTTCTTGTGGCCACGACCATCATAGAGAACGGTATCGACATTCCGAACGTGAACACTATTATCATAGACCGGGCCGATATGTACGGCGTAAGCCAGCTTTACCAGTTGCGAGGGCGAGTAGGGCGAAGCGACAGGAAGGCTTATGCTTATCTTCTTTACCCAAAGAACAAGGAGCTTTCTGAAATTGCGATGAAGAGGCTCCAAGTAATATCTGACTTTACCGAGCTTGGATCCGGCTTCAAGATTGCCATGAAGGACATGGAAATTCGTGGCGCGGGCAACCTTCTCGGAAAAGACCAGAGTGGCGACGTATATTCTGTCGGATTTGACCTGTACATGAAGCTTCTCAATGAGGCCGTAGACAAGCTTACCAAGGAGAACTACCACGAAGAATCTGATACGGTCATTGAGCTTGAGTACTCCGGCTTTATCCCGGATACATACATACCGAACCTCCAGACCAAGATGGAGATTTACAAGAAGGTCGCTTCGGTTCACAGAAAGTCTGAGCTTGAGAGCTTGTACTCGGAGATAGAGGACAGGTTCGGGCCTATACCTGACGAAGTTTACAGCTTGCTGAGCCTTGCCGAGGTTCGTATCATCGCAAAGAAGCTTTCCGTTGACACTCTCAAGGAGAAGAATGGAACGATTACGATTACGTTCGGAAAAGTTACTGATATTCCTATTGAGAAACTCATGCGCCTCATAAAGGAGAGCGGAGGACGCGCACGGCTTGACCCGACCAAGCCGAACGCGCTTATGCTTTCATCTGGAAAGATTGGCTTAAAAGAAAAGAGCGACTTTATTCGGGATCAGCTGGAGAAGCTTGCATAGCCGGCTCCTCTGTTTTATTTGAATCAACGCTGGAATCATTTGGCTCCTCCTCCTGGGGGAGCTTTTTTAATCGCCTTGTAAGGGTATCGTTGATCTTATTAATTTCAGTCTCCGTGACTTTTGAGAACTCATCAAAAAGCTCAGGCTGAGCTACCAGCATTGCGGTAAGGTAGGGAACCATTTTTGTGTTTATAAGGGACAGCAGCTCCTTTTTGTAGACTGTTGCCGCCGTGCCCTTGCTGTCAGCGGACGCGTCCTGAGACTTGATAAAAGAATCCTGTGCCTCGCGTACCTTGTCTAGCTGTATGTTAATGCCTTCCAGCTGCGCACAGAGGTTTGCCGTGTTCGGCTCGCTGTAATCTTCAAGAAGGCTCTCAATAAGCGATGATTTTCGCATATAGCTTTCCTTCGTGATTTTTGCCTTTGAGTAGCGTGTATATATTGCTTTAAGGGGAATTGCCGCCTCCTGCTTTTCTTTTATTGGAAACACGGAGTAGCCTTCCAGCAGCTTTCCGAGCACTTTTAAGCTCTCGTTACGCTTGATGTCAAGCTCTGCGAGCATGGAGAGCTTTTTTTCTTGCATTATGGCTGTCGTAAGATTATTGCAAACGCTCTCTATTTCTTTCATAAGGAAACTAAGAAACGCATCTTGCTGCAGTTTCTCATTCGTGTTGTATGCTCGTACTATCGTATTTGCAATCCAGTTAAGCTCTGTGTTACGAATTGATGTTCTAAGCTTGTTCATATACTTTCTCCTGTTTATAAAAATATTCTGATATTTCTTGATTTCTATATAAATCAAGAAAAAATATCATAAACATTTATCTTGTATAATGTATCGTTTATTTTGTCAATATAAACTAATCTATTAACAACAATATTTATTATGATATACAGTATTTTATATTAATTTTGTAAAAATATATAAAAGCTTGTAATAAATCTTATAAAAGGATTTATTACTTGTAACTGATTTATCATGTTTTTGTTTGTATTTTGTGGTATTTATCGCGATTTATAAGATTATTATCTATTTTCTGTTGGACTTGATTAAAATTGTCATATTTTAAATCAATTTATAAAATATATAATAAGTGTTATAATATTTTAAATTGATTATAACTAATTATAGCTAAAATTATAATAATACTGATTGTCTTTTATGGTCTGTATGTAGAATTATTATAATTTAAATAGAAAACTTTAGTAGTTGAATAGAATTATTATGATTTTATGTATGAAATGATGTATTTGATAAGTTTGTAAGAGGATACAAAAAAGCCCGCCATTTGGCGGGCTGTAATTACAATTATTTAGCTAATCTTAGTGTAGCTCCAAGCGAGCACATGAACAAGTTTTTGTTAAGCTTTGTTTTGTAAGTATCGTTCAGATAATAATCAGACGTAAAATAGTCTACGTAAGTCGCACCCGCCGTAAGCGTAAGGTCTTTTACGGGGCGAAGCTCCAGTCCTGCCGCAAACTGAACGCTGTCAAGTACTGGGTTGAACGTGTTATTTGCATCATCCTTTACGCCCTGATGTCCGTAAGCCGTTCCTGCGCTGAGAGTGAGGAACTCGCTCAGGTCGTAGTCTGCGCCCAAGGCAATCTCGAATGAGTTCTTGTACTTGCATTCAGAAAGAACAGAATCCATCTTTGCGAACTTGTTGAAGTAGTAGTTGAAGCTTGAGCTTACTGAGAGCTTGTCAGTGAACTTGTAGGCTGCTCCTAAGTTGAATGTAGGGGCAAGGTCTGTGTGCCAAGTTGTTTTGTCGGTAATATCAAATCCTGCCGCTACGATTGTGTTTCCCTTTACTTTGTCAACATGATATTTGAGGGAAGACTTTGTTGAGAACTGCATGCCTACGTCGAGCTTGTCAGTTGGTCTCATGTGGATGCCAAAGACTGTGTTCAAAGCGAATGCGTCCGCAAAATATGATATGTGGTCGCTTCCGTCGCCGGTTGCAGTGAACGCAGGGCTAGAAATCTTCATTTTCTGTGTTCCGTAAGTGAGTCTCTCGGCGATTGCAAGAGAGAGCTGGTCGTTCACCTGATATGCCAATCCGAGCTGACCGCCGTAAGTTATTGATGTTACTGTCAGGGAGTGGTTTGTTGCGGCTGTCAGCAGAGCTTTCGCAGCGGCACCATATTTGAGGGCGTCTGCCGCGTTTCCGCTAGCAATAGCAGCCTTGGCCTTTGTCTGTGCCTGAAGTGCCCCGCCTGAGAACAAAGCGGCTGTCGCGCTCGTTCCCTCGCTGTACTCAAGCTCACCGCCACCTGCGTAAACTCCGAATGTTCCGAGGAAGGCTAATTTGTCATGTTTATAGACGAAATCAAAATCCGGGTAGAGTACAACTGTTGTCTCGTCGTTGTATTTCTCGCCCTCAATGATTCCAGCTTTGTACAGCAGCGATGTTGCGATTTTGTTGCTGTACTCTTTGAAGATGAACTGGTTTCCTGCCTCAAGGTACAAGCCATCAGTCAGAAACCCTGTTCCTGCAATGTTATAGAATGCGGCCTCAGGACGGGAACTCTCGGCGTTTCGGCTAGGATTCCTCAAATATCCTGTGCTCATGTTTGTTTTATTCTCGATACCGCCTGCGAACAATACGCTTGCAGAGGCGAGCGATAATGCGAGCGTTGGAAGAATTTTTTTCATCAGCATACTCCTGTGTGACAAAATGACATTTTTCGTTTCTTTGTCATTTTAGGAGTTTTGAATTCATTTGTCTATAAAAATCTTGTTCGCATGCTGAATTTTACGTAGTTTCTGGTTCGTCTGCTTTGTAAGCGTTTATGAATGATTCCATTGTTGAGATCATTTCGTGCATGTTGTCGAGGCTCTCAAACGCATTTATATGGTAGAAAATCTTCGTCTGCTTTTTCTCTGGGTAAATCAGCCCGGAATCCTTTAGGATTTTAAGGTGATGGCTTATGGCAGGGCGGGAGAGGATTGACTTTCCCGTTAGGTCGGACACGTTTATGCCGTCTTTGCCCGCCGCGGCAATCTGGAGTATGAGATGCTGCCTAGCTTCGTCACCCAGCGCGATGAATACGGGCGCGCATTTTTCAAATGCTTTCTTTACTACTTGGAATCCGTCATCAAATTCTTGTTTATCCATAAATTCTTTACCATTTGTTATTATTTTATTGCCATTATTATTGACACTCTATTAATTATGTTATACCCTTTTTTATATTGGTTCAAGATATTAAACGCTTAAACTAATAAACATTTACAAATTATTATTTTTGTTTTTTAACTGTATAAAAAAGTAATGGAGGTTGCTTTAAGATATGCGAAAATTGCTTAAATTTCCGTGGCTTATTATTGGCGCGTGTATGGCAATTACGGTTTTCTTTGGAATCCAGCTGAAGGATATCCGCATTGAGAACACCAGCCGTACTTTCATGCCAAAAGATGATGCTTCTTATCAGTTTATGTTGGATGCTGAGAAGACATTCGGAAGTATGCTCGGTCTTGGAATTTCTCTTGAGACTAAACAGAATACTATCCTTACGCCGGAGTATATTCAGATCATCCAGAGAATTACGGATAAGATTGAGACTGTTGATTACGTGGAGAACATCGATTCCCTTACTACTCTCGATTACATCTGTGGCGAGGACGGCGGTCTTTCTGCCGTAAGCCTTTTGGGTAAGGACGGCGAGTATACTGGCAGCGAAGAGGATCTTCGTATTATCCGCCGTAAAATCGTTGACTGGCAGGAGATGTATAATAGGGTAATCGTAAATGATGATTTCAAGGCTACTCAGATGATGATTACGATCACCGCCTCTACGGAGGACGGCGAGGAGCTTCCAGCCAGCGTTCAGACTGAAATCTTGAAGAACATCAAGGATATTTGCGAGACGGAGATTGCTGGCTCTGACCTTGAAATCCGTTACTTTGGCGATCCTGTCATGTCTAAGGATGCGAAAGACTTCCTTATGAGCGACCTCGTAAGGCTCATACCTTTTGTCGCTTTGATTGTTCTTCTTTCTTTGTATTTCTCATTCCACACATGGTCAGGCACGTTGCTTCCTCTTATAACCGTACTTGTTAGTACTGTTTGGTCAGTTGGTCTTTTGTGCTTGCTCAAATATTCATTTACAATCATTGGCAGTATGATTCCTGTCTGTTTGATTGCTTGTGGTTCTGCTTACGGAATCCATGTCGTGACCCATTACTATATAGGTCTTGATGCCCTTCAGGGTGAGATTACAAAAGAAAAACATCTTGACGCTATTATGTTCGCGCTCAAGGATGTTTGGGTTGCAGTTTTGCTTGCCGCAATAACAACTGTGGCTGGTTTTATTTCAAACGTTACAAGTCCGTTGCGTCCTCTTCGCTCGTTCTCTATTTTTGCGGCGGCTGGTGTTGCGTTTGCCCTGATTCTTTCTGTTACGCTTATTCCTGCTATGCTCATGGTTCAGCCTGTAAAATCTGTCGGCAAGCACTGGAAGAACAAGAACAGGATTACTGCAAAAATCCGTATTCGCCTTGAGAGGGAGCTTGCAAGAAGAAGCGGACGCTCGCTTGACGAGGCTAATGGCCAGACTATGTATAATCTGTACCATTTCTTTGCAGGAACAAAACCTCGTCTCATTGTTTTTACCCTCGTCATGGTTATTCTTTCTGCTGTCGGAATAAAGTACCTTGTCGTTGATACTGCTATGGTCAATTATTTCCCGTCAAGCAGCCAGTTCAGAAAGGACTTGGCTTATGTTGACGAGTATCTTGCTGGTTCCAACAGTATGTACGTCGTCATTCAGGGAAAGAAGAAGCCAGCTCAGGCTGTGGCTCAGGAGGCTTCTTCCGATACTGGCGACTTTGATTTCTCTGCAGAGAATGATGCTTCGTCGGACTTTGATTTTTCCGGCGCTGATTCAGCTGAGTCTACAGATGGCTTTGACTTCTCTGGTGCGGATGACGGCTCTTCTGATTTTGACTTTGGTTCTGAGGACGGTTTTGATTTCTCTTCTGATACAAGCTCTGAGACTGGCACTGTGGCAGAGAACTCTGCTAAGGCTGAGGTAAAAGAGCGTTACTCTATGACTAATCCTGAGATTCTTCGTGCCGTAGACAATATGCAGGAGTATCTTCTTTCTAATCACTATGAGATTGGAAAGATTGTCTCATTCACTACATTCATCAAGCGTATGAACCAGGTAATGCACGTTCCGTCTACAGATCCTTCTGCTGATGGTGCGGGTTCTGTCGCAAATTCGAATACAGACGTATTGTTCTCAACTCTGAACGTTCAGGATATACTTACTCTCTTGGGTACTGCTTATGCGGCTGCCGGTGGTACAACTGCAACAGTAGAGCAGATTGTCCGCGAGCTTGAGAGGGAGATTAACTTCAACGGAATCGCTTTCTATGAAATCCCGTATGATACTAATAAGTATGAGGTTTCCAGCAGGGAAGATCTTTCTGACTTGGTTACGCAGTACCTTTACTTGCTTTCTTGCGATGCTATCGACAGGTTCACGGACAACATGACGAATCCTACTGCGATACGCGTACAGATTCAGCTTAGGACGCACAGCACTGTCGATACTGGTAAGCTCATTGATGAGATTAAGGCTTATGCGGATAAATACTTTCCTGAGGGATACGAGGTAATTCCGACTGGAACGGCTCAGCTTGAGCACAGAATGAGCAACCTTGTTATAAACAGCCAGATGATAAGCATTGTATTCTCTTTGATTATGGTATTCATCATCATCGCGCTTTCGTTCAAGTCTCCTCTGGCTGGGTTTGTCGGTGCTTTGCCGCTTGGTCTTGTAATAATACTTAACTTTATGGTTATGGGATTTGCCGATATCCGCCTTGATCTTTGTACAAGTATCGTTTCTTCTATTGCAATCGGCGTTGGTATTGACTACACGATTCATTTTATGGAGACATATCAGCATGAGAGGGCAAAGAGCAAGGATTTGGAGGAAGTTACAAAGAATACGTTCAAGTCAAGCGGTCGTGGTATTGTGACTAACGCGCTTGCGGTTGGACTTGGCTTCCTTGTGCTTGTGTTCTCTAAGTTCATTATCTTGCGCTATATCGGAATCCTTGTCGCAGTCGTAATGTTTACAAGCTCTTTGCTTGCCATGACGATAATTCCTGGAATCCTGAATGCTTTCGATCCTAAGTTCATGTGGACTAAGGAAGAGAGGGCTGCTTACAAGGAAAACATCAACGCCGAGAAATCTGCAAAAAAATAGTAAAAATATTTCATTGGTTCGTAACTTTGAACCAATGAAATGGTTTTTTATAGTAAAACAGCGCAAGATGATTTATCTCATGCTTGTTTTTGAATCTTAACCAGTAAACAAAACGGAGACGCAATTAGTTTCCATTTATATAGGAGGAATCCCTTATGAAATTGATTAAAACTTTTACAGCAGCTTTTGCAACTATGGTAATTGGAGCTTCAGCTTTTGCTATTGACGGTACAGAAATCATGCAGCATGTATATGATCGCCAGAAACCTGATACAAGCAAGGCTTCCGCATTGCTCACTCTTGTTGATGCGAAGGGAGTTTCTGAGAAACGCCAGGTAGGTGAGTATGGTCGCTGCAAAGACAATCTTTCTGATGTCGTTATGATTTTCTTCAGCCCTGCGGCTGTAAAGGATACGCGCTTCCTTCAGAAAGAGAACAAGGGAAGGGACGATGACAAATGGATTTATCTTCCTGCGATGAAGAGCGTCCGCCGAATTGGTGCTTCAAACGGCTCTGAGTCTTTCGTAGGTACGGAGTTCTCTTACGATGATATGAGCACTCGCGAGGTTGATGAAGATAAGCATGAGCTTTTGAAAGAGAGCGAGGACAAAGGCAACTTCAAGGACTTGTATGTTGTTAAGTCAACGCCTGTAAATCCTAAGTCAAGCCAGTATTCTTACCGTATTTCATGGGTTACGAAGGATTCTTGGATTCCGGTTTACATTGAGCTTTATGACAAAAAGGGCAAGCTCAATAAGATTAACGAGATTAGGGTCATCGAGCAGAAGACAGGAAAGAAAACTTATAACGTTCCTATGGAAAACGTTATGACTAATGTTCAGAACAAGAGAAAGACTGTTATCAAAATGCTTAAAGTAGAGGTGGATATTCCTCTTGATGACAAGTATTTTACACAGTCATTCCTTTCTACAGGAAAATAAGTTTGTATCTCGCTGTTATTAGCAAGTGAGTATCTGATTTTATGATGCCAAGGAATCAATTGAGGCGGTTTTCTTCCGCCTAGGATTTCTTGGCATTTATTTTTTTTATTTACTATTCAAAATTCTGCGTTTTGTTGCCGATATATAACCATGTAGCATGAATATGGGAATTGCTTCAAAAATATTGTGTTTTGTCGCATTCTCTTTTTTGTAAAAAAGTTTTGCCCTTAATAATGGGTTCTATAATTGATGAGGTGATAAATGGTTCGTGGTTGGTATATCGGTTCTAGTGGTATGAATGCACAGCAGAATCGTCTTGATACAATCGCAAATAATCTTGCAAACGTTGATACTGCAGGATTCAAACGTGATACAACAGTAACAAAATCGTTCCCGGAGCTTTTGCTTCGCCGTACAGAGGCTGACGGAGTGTATACACATCCATTTGGGTCTGCTGATGCGGCTCCTATAATCGGAAAGCTTGGTCTTGGCGTTGAGACAAACGAGAATTATACGGAATTTGAGCAGGGCTCGTTTAGAGTTACTGATACACCAACAGATTTGGCTCTTGGCAGCGAGGGATTCTTTGCCGTCCAGACTCCTACTGGTGAACGCTATACACGCAATGGAAACTTTCATCTCGGAAAAGAGGGAATCCTTGAGACAAAGGATGGATACCCGGTTCTTGGCGAGAACGGCATTATCCGCCTTTATGATGATAAATTCCAAGTAAACGAGGATGGTATTATCCAGTCAAAAGATAATGAGGTGATTGACCGTATTAAGGTTGTTCGTTTTGAAAACGAGCGTTACCTTAAAAAAATGGGTAACTCCTTGTGGTCTTCAAACAATATTTCGGGTGATGCCTACGTTGCGGAGGGCAATGAGAGACCTCGCATGTTGCAGGGACTTTTGGAGACAAGCAACGTAAATGTTGTCAATGAGATGGTTAAGATGATTGAGGTTAACCGTGCTTATGAGGCAAGCCAGAAAACCATCCAGAGCGAAGACAGCATGATGAGCACGCTTTGGAATAAAGTTGCGGTAACTCGCTAAATTTTGAAGGTCTGTGGCCGATAATAATAGAGAGAAACATCTTAGAGAAATTATAAAATAAGGCAAGGAAATAAGTATGGTACGAAGTCTTTGGACAGCAGCAACAGGAATGAACGGTCAGCAATCAAATCTTGATGCTATTTCAAATAACCTTTCAAATGTTAATACAACAGGTTTTAAGCAGCAGCGTGTTGAGTTTGAGGATCTTTTGTATCAGAACGTGAAGCTTGCTGGAACTCCTGCTACAGAGGATACTGTGACTCCTGTTGGTATTCAGCAGGGAGCTGGTGCGAAAGTGGCTGCGACACAGCGCATTTTCTCTCAGGGTTCTTTGCAGAATACTGGCGTTGATACAGATGTTGCCGTAGTTGGCGATGGATTCTTCCGTGTTCAGCAGTATGACGGTAGCTATGCCTATACTCGTGACGGTACGTTTAAGATTGACATGAACGGTCAGCTCGTAAATTCAAACGGTCTGCGCGTTATGCCTGAAGTAATCATGCCAGAGGGATTTGATATTCACTCTCTTGCAATTAGTGACGATGGTCGTGTTACTGTAAAGATTTTTGGGCAGGACGATCCTATTGATGTCGCTCAGCTTGAGCTTTACAGGTTCCCTAACAACGCTGGCTTGGAGGCTGCAGGAGATAACCTTTACAAGGTGACGAATGCGAGTGGTCCTGCTATTGCCGGTCGTCCTGGTTTTGAGGGGTTCGGTGTTACAAAGCATAAATTTGTTGAGATGAGCAATGTTTCTGTTGTTAATGAGATGGTGCAGATGATTGTTGCTCAGAGGGCTTATGAGTTCAACTCAAAGGCTATTCAGACTTCAGATTCTATGTTGAGCACAGCAGTAAACCTTAAACGATAGTTTTTTGTTTTGCTTGATTCAAAGCTTCCTTTATCGGGAAGCTTTTTTATTTGTGCGTAGAGTCTAATAAAACGATTATTTAGAATTTAAAGTTTTTAGAGATTTATGATGTATTTTTTAGATTTTGTGCGTTAAAAGTCCAAAATACAGGGAATATAACCTTTGTTTTTGTAGAAAAGATTTAAAATTGTTCCTATAATAGACTTAACGAGAATGCATATTTTTCGTAAAAACATAAAAGAGGGTATAAATGAAAAACTTGATTCGATCACGAAACGGGTCTCGCATTGTTGCAAAAACGATGCTCGGGCTTTGTATACTGTTGATGGCATCTTGTGCTTCAACCAAAAAATTGCAAGAAGCAGAGGCAGAAGTCCAAAATCTAAATTCGCAGATATCTGCATTGAATGATGAGATTGCTGCAAAAAATTCAGAAATCGAAGGGCTTAACAAAAAAATAGAGGCATTGCAAGCTGATTCT
>CADCRJ010000149.1 GCA_902803735.1 uncultured Spirochaetaceae bacterium | reverse complement strand
CTGCCATGGCTCCAAATAAAACAATTCCCGTCACACCGATAACTGTCACCAAAAGTGTATTAAAAAAAACTTTGGGATAATTCATGTCTTTAAATACAACTTCAAAATTTTTTATACTAAATTTTTGTGGAGCAGAAAGAACATTTGTCATAATCTCGCTATAAGTTTTAAAGGCATTTAAAATCATAATACCAAGAGGAGAAAGATATAACAAAACAATAACAATCAATGACACAAAAATTACAGCATTCGTAAAATTCATCCTTTTATGAACAGCGCCTGCAATCATGATTCAACTTCCTTATTTTTGAAAAATTTTACTTGTACGATAGAAATCGCACATACAATTATGAATAACACAACACTCTTTGCACTTCCGTAGCCAAAATTATTATTGTTAAATGCAGTATTATAAATATCAAGAGCAATAGGAGTTGTCGCAACACCAGGTCCTCCACCCGTAAGACTGAAAATCAACTCAAACATCTTCATCGAATTTGCAACTGAATAAAACATACAAAAAGAAATAGAAGGCATAATCATAGGAATTATTACAGAAAAAAGCCTTCGTACAGGATTTGCTCCATCAATCAAAGCGGCTTCAATCAATTCATCTGGTACAGACTGTAATCCTGCAATATAGATAATCATATAAAAGCCCAAACCTTGCCAAACAGAAACAAAAATTGTTGTGAATATTGCAAGTTTTGAATCTCCAAGCCAGCTGTAATTCAAGAATTCTAATCCTGTAAGGCTTCCAGCAGCTTCAAAAACTCTTATGCAAATAAATTTCCAAATAAAGCCGATTATAATAAGACTAATTATATTAGGAATATAGAATGCCATTCTAAAAATTCCCTTTGCCCTTATATTTCGTTCTAGAAGCAGAGCCAAAAAAATTGCAATTGCGTTTATAAAAATAACCACAAAAAATGCATATAAAAATGTAAATCCCAAAGCATTGGCAAAAGAGGGGTCATCTGTAAAAAGTTTGATATAGTTTTTTAAACCAACAAATGAAGTATTTTTTGAAATTCCATTCCATTTGCGAAAAGAATTCAAAATACACATCAAAAACGGAATACCTTCAAAAAGTGTTATAAAAAATATTGCAGGAAAAGCAAAAAAAATGAAACTCCGCCTTTCCTGCGAAATTAATTTTTGATTCATATTTTTACCTTGATAATTTAGAAAAATAGACAAATTTTTTACAACAAAGTTGTCACGCTTTTTTTGTGCCAACTTTGTTGCGTTAAACTTTTTGCGTTAACTACTGTGCGTCGTAGGCATCAGCAAACAATCTTGAGAGAGCCTCCTTTGTTTGTGATCGACTTGCAGTTCCCGCAACATAATTTTGCAATGCAGTACCGAACGGCTGTTCAATTCCATCAGGCCCCTTGAAAATCCACCAAGGACAAGTAATTTTATCGTTCTGAGCAGTAACGGTTTCCTCTGCAAGTTGTGTATCTGGTGCAGAAGCCCCCGCAAGAGGTGATATTTGTTTTATAACGTCCGGAATCCATTTTTTTCCATAGTCAGAAGTGCTCAGCCATGCAAGGAAAGCAAGAACTTCGGAACGATTTTTAGAATCCTTGTAAACACGAAATGTCAAATTAGATTCAACAGCAATAACACCTTTTCCATCCATACGAGGAGCCTTTAAATAACCAATATCAATATCTGGATTAATCGCACGGATACTAGCCTCTGCCCACGACCCTTGATGAATAATAGCAACTTTTCCGCTCGCAAAATCAGAAACCTGCATATCAAAAGTCGATTCCATAGGCTTATTTCCTCCGTAGATTCTTATTAAATCAAGCAAATCAAAAACGAAATCAAGCTGAGGCAAATCACCGAATTTTATTTTGCCAGACTGAACATCCTTAAAAAGTGTGTCATAATCACCTTTATAAGCATCACTTATAGATGGATAAGCTGTCTGTGGAAGAACCCACCATTCTGCAAATCCTGTGCTGAACGGCTGAATGCCAATTCCAACCAGCTTTTTACATGCATCTTTGTACTCAGATAAAGTCTCTGGAATTTTTGTAATTCCTGCTTTTGCAAACAAAGTCTTGTTATATACAAATGAATGCGATTGAACAAGAAATGGATATCCTGTTACATGCCCATCCAATGTTGCGCTTGAGAGAATTGCGCTCTGAACGTTCTTCATAAAAGACTCGTTTTCAAGGTCATAAGAAAAATCCTTAAAAACCTTATTATCATTGTATGCACTTGTGATAAACAAATCTGGAATATCACCAGAATTAAGACGAGTTTTCAATACAGTCTGATAATCATTCTGAAGAATATCCGCTGTAATTTTTACCCCAGTTTGTTTTTCATATTCTGCAAAGCAATCTTTGTAAGCCTCCGTCAATTCAGGACTATTCAATAAAAAGCTCAGCTCCTTTTTACCACCAGAACTTTTTTGAACATCCGAATCTTTATTGCACGAAATCAAACCAACAGATGTAGCAGCAGCAATAGCTACAATCATTTTATTCAGCATTTTAAATTTCATATATGCCCCCTTTTTATCTTTTATTGAAGTATAAATCCACATTTTTATAACCGATATGAAAAATAAAAAACAAAAAGGGTAAAATCAAAAACAATTTTTATCCTGACTAAAATTTAGTGCTATACTTAATTCATGCAACGAAAACTTATTTTTTCAAAAATAAAAACTTCATTTAAAAAAAAGTCCCTTATCAGTCAATTAACAGCATTTGTAAGTGCCCTTATGACAATAATTCTTATTACAGTCATAGTTTTTACATACATTCGTTCTAGCAAGCAAATTATAAAACAATATGTCTCAGATACTCAAAAATTATTGGATTTACAAGGAAACCAGCTTGATACATATTTTTCGCAATTAGAGAGTTTTTCACTTCATCTTAGATCCGACCAGACTTTTATGGAATTAATAAGCAATACTAAACCTCTTTCTTATTTTTCGTCTGAATATTTAAAAACACTTGTCCGCAACGAATTTTACTTTCGGGACGATTTGATAGATTTTAATCTTTATGATGTCGCTCATAATACAAGTTATAAAATCTCTCGAAATCAGACTGCTCGCAACATACAAACCGATGATACCAAATCAATCTATAAACAGCCTAACTATAGAATATTCTCTTCCGGGAAACATTATAAAGATATTGTTCCTACAAAAAAAATAGGCAAAGACGAAGGTCTTTTTACTTTTTTTAGGACCATTATAAATATTCAGGATCAAAAACCCTTAGCTTTTGTTACATTCTCAGTTGATCGCTCATGGCCAGACATGAACATTGGTACGAAAGAAGCAAATGAGATTACTATTCTTGCAGATGGGAATGGCACAATTTTTTATCAGAATAGAAGGGGTCAAGACATTGATTTTGCTGATTTTGTAAAAGAAATCTCTTCAAATAACAGAGAAAAAAAGAAATCGTATTCAAGGAATTTTGTAAAAATCAAAAACCAAGAATTTATGATGGTAAAAAGTTGGTTAAAAAAAAAGTAAATGGATTATCATAAGTCTAATCCCAAAAAATCAACTTGCAGCCTATACAGAATCAACACGAAATATAGGTTTTTTTTGGGGATTTTTTTCTATTTTGATTTCAACTTTTCTGATTTCAATTTTCATAAGGTATTTTACGCACCCACTATCAGTACTTTCAAATCAACTTAAAAATACTGGAGAAGGAAATTTCAAAACAATGCTCAACATTCAGGGAAGCAGCGAAATATCCCTTCTCTCAGACGCTTACAATAATATGATTCAAAAAATAGAAGATTTGATTGAAAAAAATTATGTAAACGACCTAGCAAAGAAAAACGCACAGCTTGTCGCACTCAAAGCACAAATAAATCCTCACTTTCTGTACAATACATTGCAAACAATCTCTGCAGAGGCAATCGAGAACAATCAAGAAAAAATAAATGATATGGTTATGGCTCTCTCATCCATGCTAAAATATACAATTCGAGGAGAAGATTCTGTAACTCTCAACACAGAGATGGATCATGTAAAAGATTATCTCTTCTTACAAAAAGAACGGTTTGGGGAACGTATTTCTTACAACGTACAAATTGATACAGACCTTCAGCTACTTAAAATCCCAAAAATCAGCGTTTTGACCCTTGTTGAAAACGCAGTCGTTCACGGAATGTCACATTCTGCAGAAAGACTACATATAGAAATTAGTGCCGAGCATTTGGACGCAAAACTCGCAATTACCGTTACCGATGATGGAAATGGAATAAGTACTGAAAATTTAGAAGAAATACAGCGGACACTTGAATCCGAAGACTGGAAAATAGACGGAACCTCAATCGGACTCAAAAATCTTTCAAATCGCCTAAAATTGATGTATGGAAATAATGCAAGAATTAAAGTTTACAGCACGCAATTCACAGGAACAAGCGTAGTTATGGAACTCATGGCATAGGGAGGCAAGAATGTATAAAGCCTTAATAGTTGATGATGAAAAAGCAATACATATAGCGGTAAAAAAACAGGTCAACTGGAAAGAATTTAATATCGAGGAGCCTGATTCCGCATGGAACGGTAAAGAAGCCTTGCAAAAAATGCAGGAAAACAAAATCGATATAGTTTTTATTGATATGAATATGCCAGTTATGAATGGCAGCAATTTTTTAAAAGAAGCCTCTGAAGAATTCCCAGAAACAAAATTCATTGTAATTAGTGGCTATGATGATTTTAGATATGCAAAAACAGCACTTCAAGCAAACGCTTTGGACTATCTTTTAAAACCCATCGCAAAAAACGAACTTAATACTGTTATCAACCGTGCAATCAAGCTCCTTGATGAAAAACAAACAATAAAGACTGGTAAAACTGAAAAAATTTTTGATTCAAGTCTTACCCCACAAACATTGCCGCCTGCGATAAAAACATACATCGATTCACATTTTTCAGAGGATATTACTTTGGAACTCTTAGGCAATACTTTCTTTTTTACAAAAGAATATCTCTCAAGACTTTTTAAAAAACGCTATTCCTGCGGAATTTACGATTATGTACTAAAAGTCCGCATGGAAAATGCAAAGCAACTTTTATTACAGCCCAATCTTCAAATTCAGCAAATTGCTTATCAGACTGGATATAAAGATGGAAATTACTTCAGCAAAGCATTCAAAACTTTTTATGGAATTTCCCCAACAGAATTCCGTGCGCAACAAATAAAAGAACAAAAAACTTGATTCTCATACCTCAGCTTTTGATTACCTTGTGCAGCCACTTGCCAGAATGCACTCGCCACACACCGCATAAAGTTTTTAAAAGCTGCTCAGTCTCAAGGCACAGCATAATCTGCCATGCAGGAAAATTCCATGTAAAGGTCGCCAAAAGCCCT
>CADCRJ010000148.1 GCA_902803735.1 uncultured Spirochaetaceae bacterium | reverse complement strand
GCAAAATACAAAATCGACCAAATCCAAAGATAGTTGTACCAGCGTTTTGATTTCATGCCGCGTCACCTCTCTCTAAAACAGAAATACAGCCGACAGGACAACTTTTTGCACACAAACCGCAACCAACACAAATCTCAGAATCGACACGTGCAAAGCATCCTTTTACGACGGAAATCGCACCGCGAGGGCAAACATTCGTACAAGCCCCGCAAGCCACGCAGCGAGATTCTTCAACATGGGCATATTTTTTTGATTTCATAGCAACCTCTTGCAGTAAGTATAGCAAAGAAAAGTTAAATCTGTATGTAATTTTGTCACATTCGTCCTAAAAATTCGTAAGTATGTTGACAAAAGTTATTATATAGTAATAATTGTTAGTCAAAACTAATTAAACCTATGGCTTTTATTTTAATTAATCCTGTAACTTTGAATATGTACAACAAACACGAACTTAAGACATTCCTAAAAGAAAACGATTTTGAGCAGGTTTTCTGCAGCAAAGATTGGATTTCTGTCGTAAAAACCAAATACAAAAATGCCATCAAGTCAAATTCTCATGCAACAGTCGCGGATATGCGTTGTCCTGCGGCAGTTTCTTTCTCCAAAGAAAAAACTTCTTGCAAAAATCTTGTTTTTCCGCAAATTGAGCCAATTCTCATTCACTGCGCAAGGGAAATATCGGATACATACGCCCAAAATGGCTCCGTTGTTATTACAACGCCCTGCCACCAGCTTGCGGATTACGGCAATTCTTTGAATCTTAAAAATACGCGTTTTGTTTCTTGGAACAACTTTGCAAAAAAATACAAGTGTCCGCTCAAAAAAGTTCATCTTGAAGAAAGCCCTATTCCACCAGGATTTTTTAGCGATGTTGAAAAAAATGTCCTTAGCGTGACTGGTAAAGATTTAATTCAAGAAACCTTTGAAAGTGGCAACTATAAATCCGCAAGACTTGTGGAAATGCTTTTTTGTAGCGGTGGCTGCAACAACGGAGACGGAGTTTTATGAAAAAATCAGGATTCATAAAGTTTGCCCCGCCTGCGATTTTTGTAATTGTATTATTGTTTTTATGGGACTTAGTTTCATCCCTGCACATCGTAAATGAGTACATTCTTCCGTCACCAGCAACGGTTTTTAAGACATTTATGACGCTTACGGCAAGCGGAGAGCTTTTGTCAGACATAGCTGTGAGCATGCTTCGCGTTGCAAGGGGATTTTCAATCGCGTTCTGCCTAGCCTTTGTCCTCGGAATGATTAGCTCTGTCGTTTCTGTGTCAAAATGGTTCTTTGAGTATTTGGTTCATTTCTTTAAGAATGTTCCGCCAATCAGCATGATCCCTCTTTTGATTTTGTGGGCTGGAATCGGGGAAGCAACGAAGACCATAATTATTATTCTAGCCTCGTTCTTCCCAATGTACATGAGCATAGTAAAAGGCTTTACAGGCTGCGAGAAGAAATTGCTTGAAGTGGGAACTGTTTTTGAATACTCAAAAATGCGACTGTTCCTTAACATCGTTCTTCCATCAGCAATAGCAGACATTCTCGTAGGAATGAGAATCGGGCTTGGCTACGCATGGAGGGCGATTATCGGAGCAGAGATGGTAGCAGCCTCAACAGGGCTTGGGCACATGATTTTATTCTCGCAGCAAATGGCTAGAACGGACAAAGTAATTGCTGGAATCTTTGTGATTGGTTTTACAGGGTATCTTTGCGATAAGTGTTTTGCGCTCCTTGTTGCAAATTTTATAAAAGGAGCGGAATCAAATGAACGGAATTAGGCTTTCAGGAATACGAAAAGTTTTTGATACCGATGACGGAAGGATAGAAGTTCTAAAAGAGCTTAACCTTTTTGTTCCAGAGAAAAAAATTACAGTTCTGCTTGGCAGGAGCGGATGCGGAAAGACAACGATTTTACGTCTTATTGCAGGACTTGAAAAAATAAACGCTGGCTCTATTGAAAAATCACAGACCGCAAAAACTGCCTTTGTTTTTCAGGAGCCAAGACTTATGCCATGGCTCAATGTCTACAAAAACGTCGCGTTCGGGCTTAAGAGAAAGCAAATTTCAAAAGCTGAGATTGAGCGTCAGATTAATCTTGTGGGGCTTTCGGATTTTAAGAGAGCCTATCCGTTCCAGCTTTCAGGCGGAATGCAGCAGCGTGTGGCGATTGCGAGGGCTATGGCGTACAAAGCGGATTTTATAATGATGGACGAACCGTTTGCCGCCCTTGACTATTTTACGAGGGAACAAATGCAAAAAGAGCTGATTCGGATTCATTTAAAAAATGAGCCAAGCATCCTTTTTGTCACTCATAGTATTGATGAAGCTCTTTTGCTCGCAGATAAAATCGTAATTATTGAGAAAGGAGGTGTAAAGGCTGAATTTGAAATAAAAGAAAGCAAAAAAGACAGGAACCTTTTTTGTAAATCCTTTTTGGAGCTGCGAATGCAGATAATGCAGCAGCTGGAAAATAAAAATCAACAAAACTGAAATTAATTTGAATCAAAAATTATAGATGGAGTTTTTATGAAAAAATTATCAATTGCTTTAATGCTTTTTAGCGTACTTACTTTTTTTATGACAGGATGCAACCGTGCAAAATCAAATGTTGAAAAGCTGACTTTTACTTATGTCACTTCGCCGCTTAACATGCCGACAATCATCGAAAAAGACCAGCAGATTTTTGCAAAGACATTTGAGAACATTCCTGTAGAGTACGCGGAAATCACCTCTGGGGCAGAGCAGACACAGGCTCTTGCTTCTGGCGACGTTCAAGTGCTTTATGCGGTCGGTGCGACATCCGTGATTCTTTCCGCAGCAAATGGAGCAGACATCAAGGTTCTCAATATGTACAGCCGCTCGCCAAAGGCGTTCTGCCTTTACTCTCGCGATGAAAGCCTGAATTCCCCAGAATCTCTGCGCGGTAAAAAAATCGCTGGACCAGCAGGAACTAACTTGCACGAGCTTTTGACAGCTTATCTTGCACAAGGTGGCATGACAATAAATGACGTTGATTATGTCAGCATGGCGATACCAGCCGCAAAGGCAGCTCTCGACGGCGGTAGCATTGACGTTGCGATGGTTGCTGGCGCAAACGCCTATAAATGCCAGCTTCAGGGCTATCATAAAGTTACGGACGGAGAGAACCTTATCTGCGCGATTATCGCAGTTGCCGTTACCGAAGATTTTTATAAAGCAAATCCTGAAATCAT
>CADCRJ010000147.1 GCA_902803735.1 uncultured Spirochaetaceae bacterium | reverse complement strand
CTCGTACATTTTGAGAAGCTCTGCGGTCTTGTCTTTCATTGATTTCTCGGTTGTCTTCTGAATGTCCGATGAAAAGCGGGAGATGCCTGTAAAGAAAAGCATCAGGTTGTCATTCAGAGACTTCTTGCGCTCAGGGGAGATGATTACTGGATTGACATTGTAGCCGTCTTGAGAAAAATCAATGCGGTTGAATCCTCCGAAACTTGCCGCAATCTGATCCTGAATGCCGCCAGCCTCGTTGCAGAGAACTCGTTCCAGATGAATTGCGTCATCGGCAAGCTTTCGTTTGTCGGCATATTTGCCTTTGAGGGCATAAAACGCCTCAAGCATTCCTACTGCGAAAGAAGAACTTGTGCCAAGCCCTGTGCGAGCTGGCAAGTCCGAGTCATAGACAAGGCGAAGCTCGTGCATGTCCAGCCATTGCATTGCGTTTCGGATTGCTGGATGCTTAATCTCTTCGTAAGAATTTACTTTTTCTTCTTTTGAGTAAGTAAGATGTGTCTTGTAATCAAAGAAGCGGGGAAGGTGCCTTACTGTAACATAACAGTACTTGTCAAATGTGGTGGAAAGCACGGCTCCGCCATGCTCATTGTAGAATCCTGAAAAATCAGTTCCGCCACCGAAAAAACTCATTCGGAATGGGGTTCTAGTGATAATCATGGCTAGAGTATATCAATTATATTGTTTTTGTGCTATAACTTAATTTGCAGGGGAAAAAATGACAATTTCACTTTATATTCACAAAATGATTTACAAATATGGCGGTACGGAGTCGTTTACCGCAAAATTCCTTGAGATTATGCAGGAGCTTTGCCCGGATTCAGAGATAGCCCTGATTACCGAGTGCTATGACAAAAAGGACGTGCTTTCTGTTCCGCAGATGTGCGAGCGACTTAATAGTGCTTATGGTACGACAATATCAGAGAATAATTTTTCTGTCCGCTATATCAGCACGAAAGAGCCTAAACTCAGCAAGAATAAGCTGTTTTTGCTCTTTGACAGGCTTAGCAGAAAATATCATGCGGTTTCTTTTCAGAAAAAATTGTGCGAGATTACAAAAACAGATGATTTGTTCGTGAACTGCTCGAATCAGAGCGTTGTCGCTTGCGCGAAAAGAAATCTTACTATAATACATTTCCCGCAGGACAGGAGCGAGGTTTCGGGAATCTATAAGAAACTTGCTTTCTTGCGCCCGATTGCTCGTAAAAATGATGCGAAATATCTGAACTGCTATGAGTATTTCATGCCTAACTCGTTTTTTACGGCTGGCTGGCTCAAAAAAAAGTGGGGGCTTTCTGACGACAGAATAAAGGTTTTCTATCATCCTGCAAAATTTGTGTCCGTTCAAAAAAACAAGATAAAGAATCAGATTGCCGTCTGCGGACGCATTGAGGCTTCAAAGAAAATTGATGTCATGGTAAGGGCTTTCAATTCTTCTGAATTCTTGAAGAAAAACTGTGTCCTCAAAATCGCAGGCTCATGTGATAACGAGGAACGCTCGTACATCGATTACATAAAATCCCTTTCGGACGGAAATGTTCAGATTGAGCTGAACCCAAGCCGCTCGCAGCTTGAAGAGCTTTATGCGGAGTCCGGCATTTTTTGGCATGCGAAGGGGTACGGTGAGACAAATCCTATGCTCATGGAGCATTTCGGCATGACGACGATTGAGGCGATGAGCGCGGGCTGTATTCCTGTCGTAATAAACAAGGGCGGTCAGCAGGAAATTGTTACGGCTGACTGTGGCTTTACTTGGGATGAACCTGAGCAGCTTGTCGAATATACGGAGAAATTGCTTGGACTTTCAGACGAAAAAATCGCAGAAATGAGAGCATCATGCATTGAGCGCAGCAAGATGTGCTCAAAAGAAACTTTCAAGAATCATGTTAAGGAGCTTTTGGGATTATGATTTCTGTTGCGATGACGACATATAACGGCTGTGCGCATGAGGGGCTTTATCTCAGACAGCAAATTGACTCAATCTTGAATCAGACTTACTGTGACATAGAGCTTGTTATTTGTGATGACAATTCTACAGACGAGACCTGTGATTTTATTCAGAAAAATTACTGTGATAAAGACAGCCGCGTGACTTTATACAAAAACGAGAAAAATCTTGGCTTTATGAAGAACTTTGAGAAGGCAATTACGCTTTGCAATGGCGAATTTATAGCCTTATCAGACCAGGACGACATTTGGGAGTCGTGGAAACTTGAAGAGTCAATGAAATGCCTCAAAAATTATGATTTGGTCTGCTCGAACGCCTTGATTGTGGATGAGAACGCAAAATCTCTTGGCTACACAATGAAAGATTCTGGCGGATACAAGTATGTGCCTGAAAATCAGAGCCTGATATTCAAATTCCTGATGTACAAAAATTTCGTGCAGGGGGCGACAATTCTTGCAAGAAGCGAATTCTTGAAAAAATGCGTTCCTATACCTGCCGAGTACCTTTATCACGATTATTACTTTGCTATAAAAGCATGTCTTGGTAACGGGCTTGCTTTCCTTGACAAATGTTCTCTTTTGTACAGGCATCATCCGAGCCAGCTTACAAAAAACGAGAAAGATTCATTCTCCAGCGAGCTTTCGCGGGCTGTCGCTGCAAGGGACAAGTCTTGGTTTGACAAGAACAAAAAGAATACCGATGAAAAGCTTGAATTTTTGGCGGCAGTTGAGAAAGTTCCTGAGCTGGGTGAGAAAAACCGTGCTTATATTCAGCAGTACAGGAATTATCTTCTCCGTATGCTGGACAAAGATTTCTCGACCGTCCTGTTCTTTTGCAAGAATTATCAGGCGTTTTTCCTTGATAAGAATCCTGCAAAAAAACTTATCCGCATTGCCCGCCGCTTTTTGGGCGTAATCCGCTGGAAGATTTCGGCTAGACGGCAAGCATCTTAGGTATGAAACGCCTTGTGCTGGCAAAAATCATTGGGTTGCACCAAAGGATAAGGTTCAGCAGCTTTATGAAAAACAGCTTGTAAGCTGGTACTTTGTATTTTTTGAAGTAGTAAAGCTCTGAAATTTTTGTCTGCACTACATTGAAGCTGCCGCTTCGCTGCACGAGGTTGATTTTCTTTGCCCCCTGAGAGCCTCCTTCAAGGTGAATTATTTGCGGACCGTCGATTATAAAAAGTGACTTTCCGCTCTGAATAAGCCTGTATTCAAGCTCCGTCTCTTCCTTGTACATGAAAAAATTCTCGTCGAACCTTGCTCCGTCGTCATTTTTGAGGAACAGGTCTGCTCCTATAATCTGCTTTACTTCGCCGACAAAACGCTCTTGCCTTGAGTCGTCCGTGAAATCAGGAATCCTTTTGCGGAGAATAAGGCGGAGCAGGGTGAGCTTGTAAGTTCCGTAGACAAGATGTATGAGCTTTGAGAAGTAGCCGTCAATCGTGAAAAGATTTTTATCGTAAGAGTGTACGGTCTCGTTGTTTTTGTTGAGAAGGTTACAGCCCAACGCCCCGATTTTGTCTTTGTCTGCAGAGCTTTCCCAATAGTCAAAGAATGATTTGACCGCATTGTTGAGCAGTATGGTGTCGCTGTTTAGGTAAAAAATGTACTTTCCCTTTGCGATGCTCTGCCCTCGGTTGTTTGCCGCGCCGAATCCAAGGTTTGCGTTGTTCTCAATAAGAATCACTTGTGGAAAATCGGATTTGAGCATTTCGATTGAGCCGTCCGTTGAGCCGTTGTCGCTGACTATGACCTCAAAATCCAAATCCTTTGTCTGCTCGTAGATTGATTTAAGACAGTCCGAGAGAAGATTTTTTGTGTTATAATTTACTATTACAATAGAGACATCCATGTGTCTGACTATAAATTATTTGCCGTTTGTCTTCAAGTATTTGTATTGGCAGAGCCGCTGTGTCTGGTTGTTGAAATCATTCCTGTTTTTGACTAACATGGAGACTACTTTTAATAAAAACTTGGAGAAAATATGCCATTCATTTCTTCTGCATTCGCAGTATTTTTCCTTTGTTT
>CADCRJ010000146.1 GCA_902803735.1 uncultured Spirochaetaceae bacterium | reverse complement strand
GCTCCTGTAAAGAACGTGCTTATGACAATTTTTGTCTTCTCATATGCATTCCTTGCAAATTCATATATACCTGCCCTTAAATATTATGCACCGCTTCTAGGCATAAATTTGACGCTTGTTCAGGGAGATGGACAAAAAGAGGCGAGTTGTCTAGACAGTTTTACTAATCTTGAGGAATATGATGCTTTTGCTGTTAATATGGTAAAGATGAATTCTGGCAAAAAATATATCGAAAAGATAAGTAAAATGTAGTGTTTAGAAATAGGCGATGTTATTGAGCGTTTCTATAAATAGATATACAATGATTCAACCGTATTTTTGGGGGAAAACATGATTGCTCAACGAATGAAAAACTTGCACCCGTATGTTCCTGGCGAGCAGCCAAAGGATCGAGAATACATAAAGCTTAATGCGAATGAGAATCCTTATCCGCCTTCTCCTCGCGTTGCAGATGCCATCAGCTCGGCTGTAAAAAGCCATCCAGAAAAATTGGGGCTTTATCCAGACCCTGACTCTTCTGAATTAAAAGCGGCAATTGCAGGAATGTTGAATGCCACGGGCGGAGTCTTGTGTCGTGCTGCTGTAAACGGTAATTCTGTAGAACCTTGCGAGAAGGATAAAATTCCTTTTACCGTTACGCCTGATATGATTTATTGTGGAAACGGAAGTGACGAAGTTCTGAGTTTTGTTTTCTATGCTTTTTTTGATGGAGACAGACCTTTGGTGTTGCCGGAGCACACATATAGCTTTTATCCAGTTTATGCGGGCTTTTATCAGATTCCGCTAGATAAAATCAGCCTTAATTCTGACTGGTCGCTTGATACAGATAAAATGCTTGAGCATGCAAACAAGACGGATTCTTCTATTATATTTGCAAATCCGAACGCTCCTACCAGCATAGGGCTTTCAAGGGATGAAATCAGAAAAATTATAAGTGCAGCTCCAAAAGACCGCATTTTCGTAGTTGATGAGGCTTATGTTGATTTTGGTGGTGAAAGTTCAATTCCGTTGATTGCTGAATTTGATAATCTCGTCATCGTTCGTACCTTCTCTAAATCCTTGTGTGGGGCTGGTCAGAGGCTTGGTTATATTGTGGCTTCTCCTGAGCTTGTAAATTATGTTACTACGGTAAAGAATTCTCTCAATCACTTTCCTATTGATTTTCTTGCTCAGACAGCTGGAATTGCAGCTTGTAAGGATGCTGCTTATTATGTTGAATGTGCCAAGAAAGTTGTTGACGAGAGAGAGTCTTTTATTTGCTTCTTGCGTGATAAAGGTTGGTTCGTACCGCAGAGTCAGACAAACTTTGTTTTTGCAAAAAAAGATGGGGTTCAGGGAGAGAAAGCCTATCGGGCAATAAAAGAGCAGGGAATCCTTGTGCGACATTTCGCAACGCCAGGAATCGAGCAGTTCTTGAGAATTACAATCGGTACTCATGAACAAATGGTTGCCTTAAAAAAGGTTATGGAGTCAATCTAAAGTTGAGGAGATAAAATGAAATTTTTAGTGCTTTCTGATATACACGGTTCTGTTGAGAATATTGAGAAATTGGATGCAGAATTCAAAGCTGCTGATGCGGTTATTTTTGGTGGCGATTTTGCGAAATTTGGTTCACCAGAAACAGGAAAACCAGTTCTTGATAAGCTTCTGGAAAAACATGAGACAATTTTTTCTGTTCTTGGAAACTGCGATGAGCCAGATTTCCTTGAAAAAATCGAATCTTCCGATATAAGCGTTGAAGGCTCCGTGTCTTTCTATAATGGACTTGCTTTTGTTGGAGCTGGAGGCGGAACAAAATTTTCTGGAGATACTCCTTTTGAGCGAAGCGAGGACGAAATCCTTGAAGATTTTTCTATTGTAAAGAATATTACTGAATTGTCAGCAGAGGGTGGAGTTCCGCTTATTGCTATAATGCACAATCCTCCAAAAGATACAAAATGTGACATGATTCCTAACGGTATGCACGTTGGAAGTGAAAAGCTCCGTGCATTTATAGAGAAATTCAAGCCACTGCTTGTCGTTACAGGACATATCCACGAGAGTTCTGGAATTGACACCGTCGGAACGTCTACTGTAATTAACCCAGGAAGCCTTATGGAAGGTAAGTATGCGTGGGTTGAGCTTTCAGAAGTAAAAAAAGGCGAGTGGCACATTGACAAAGCCGAGCTAAAGACTTTGTAGCAACGGCTTTGTATTATCTCTGGGCGGTAACTTGCCGCTCAGACCGCGTAGTTTGCAAAAAGTTTATCTGCCGCTCTGAACTATGCGAAAACCAAAATAATTGTAGCATTCGTTTGCGTCATAATTATAGCGGTCTCCTGCACTTGCAAAAGGGGCTGCTTCAAACCAGCTGCCGCCACGTTGTACCCGTGCAATGCCATAATCTGGTCCAGTTGCTCGGCTTCCGGCTTTTACATCGCTGTAGCGGGTAGACATCCAATCCCAGCAAAATTCCAGCATATTGCCGCCCATATCAAAAATCCCGGCTGCGTTTGCATTGCCGCTTCCTGGTAGAAGCTCTTGGTCTGCAGAGAAGGGGGTGCCAGCAGTTCCAACAACATGACTCTTGCTCGCATTTAGTGGAGTCCAAGCGACATCTTCTTCCATTAGCAGTGCGCCAGTCTTTGAGGTTTGTCCGCTTATCAGGTCTCCTGCCATATAACCATCAGGGAGTTTCCTTGCAGCGTATTCCCATTCAGCTTCTGTTGGAAGACGATATCCGTCTGATTCCCAGTTACATACTGCAAGGTCGCATTTTGCACTATCAGTCGCATCTTTGAGAACTTGCCCCTTGTATGTGTAACAAGGGGTTAGACCTTCTATTTCTGAGAGGGCATTACACCAAATAATGGCATCATACCAAGAAATCAAGGTTACGGGCTGGTATCTAGTTTGTTTTGTTGGCTGTGCGCCTGTTTTACCTTTTGAGCCGCCTTCACCCTTGTTTTTGAAAGTATAGCCAATTTCTTCTGCTATTGTGCGTACGTTATACCAAAGCTCATACGTTGTTTCGTAACAGTTCATGCGGAAAGGCGTTATCCATCGTTGTGCCGTGTAGGACTGTATGCCGTCGCCTATGCTGAAAATATCATATACGGCTTCTGTTGGTCCTAGAGGCACCATTTTGATAGATTCTTTTGTATCAGGATATTCTGCAAACAGAACACAAACGGAATTCATTAAGAACATGACTAAAAAAAAGTTTCGGATTTTATGAGACATAGGAACTCCTGAATAAATCAATAAAGAAAACACATTCAAAAACATTTTGTTTCACTTGCGGTTCTTTTTTTCTCTGAATTTTTTGATTCTTGTTATAGGGCTGAAATTCATTGTGATATAAGCTATTGTCGCAGAAACAACACAAAGTGCGATTATGCAGAAAAATCCTGTCCATGACGAGCTTGTGCTCCACGGTAGCCTTATGTTCATTCCCCAAAAGCTTGTTATAAAAGAAATTACCATGAGAACAAGAGAGATTACTGTAAGTTTCTTCATGATTATGTTCATGTTGTTTGATATAACACTTGCAAATGCATCCATTGTACCTGTTGTAATTTCTGAATATGTATCAGCCATTTCCATAGCCTGTCGGTTATCAATCTCTACATCATCGAGCCATTCTTTATCATCGGAATCAAGATTAAGAATCCTTGTTCTTCTGATTTTTTCTAGCAACAGCTGATTTGACTTTAGAGAGGTCTGAAAGAACATAAGGGATTTTTCCATGTTCAAAAGCTGGATAAGTTCCGCATTTTCAATTGAGTCATGCAATTCATTTTGTATTGAGTTTGTTCTTCTGTTGATTTCTTTTAGATAGCGCAAAAACAGGATGTCTGCGCGAGCAAGGATTCGTATGATAAATGCAGGAAAATCTCCTAGCGAAAGTCCCTTTATGCGGTTTGCACTTAAATCTTTTAGTACTTCGCAGTTTGTCCAGCATATTGTAATTATTTTGTCAGGAAAGAGAATCGCTCCTAACGGTGTTGTTGTGTATGCAACGTCCGTATTAGGCGAGAAAACTGGTAATCTCATAATGGTAAGAATGTAGGAGTCCCAATTTTCAATACGAGAAAGCTCGTCTGGGTCTATAACGTCCATCAGCAATTCTTGGTCTATTGAGTAGGTTTTCTGCAAGAAATTTATCTCATCTTGGGTCACGTTCCTTGCATCTACCCAAATATGCTGAGAAGTTTCAATCTCATCTTTTTTTAGTTTTATGAACTGCCCGTCTTTTTCTTTCCAGTAATTTATCATTTTAATTTTCCTTGAAAAGTGTAGCACATATTAGACCTGTTCGGAAACCCTGTTTCATTTTTAGTTTTTTTTGTATTTCAAAATATTGTTTAAAAGGTTGATTTGAAAATTTTTTGTTTTTTTGCTTAAAAAAAAATCAATTTTTGAAATTCATGGACTTTTAAATCAAATAAGGTTATAGGAGGTTCTATGCGTTTACGTTTTTTTGTGTTAGTTAAATTTTTACTTGTAGCAGGAATTTTCTTATTATCTGCTAAACTCTGTGAATACAACAATTATGTGCTTCTTGCGGCGGTTGTATTTTGTGTTCCAGAATCTATTTGTGGTGATGTATTTGCAAAAATTAAGCTTTATAACGGAAAAATTCCTAAATTTTACTGGAAAAAAGAAATCTGCCTTTTGTCTATGAAAGGTGGAGATAGCGATGCTGTTGCCGCAGATTGTAATTGTTCTGTATCTTTTCAAAGTAGCGGGGAGCCGTTTTATAATCTTTTGCAGAGTAAAAAAGACATCTATAAAATTGATGAATTTGTATACGCTCCTATAATTGTACAGGATTCTGTAATGTTTTTTGAACAGTCGTCCAAAATCAATTTTTTTAGATTTTTGTGCCGTGAATTAAGCAAATTTGGAGCTCAGAAAATTTTCTATGATGAGAAAACCGGCGTAAAGGATATATCGGTGCTCTGCTTTCGGATAGGAAGTGATTTTTTTTCGAGCGCAATCTGCCTTTGCTTTGAGTTTGCGGCGACGTACGGCTTTAATGAAGAATCGCTTAAAATTTACAGACACGGCTTGTTTTGTTGTGTTTGTATTACTTTTGAGCAAAAAAATGGCTATAAGCCGAATAGAGGTCCGTCCGCTGTAATTTGTGATTATTCAAGTCTGTTCTTTTAGAGGTGTTTTTATGAATAAAAAAAGTATTTTCTTTGTATCTATTTGTTTTATTTACGTAATTTTGTTTTTTATGTCTTGTGGCACTACAAATTTGTGTTCATGCCCATATTTAGTTTCTGATGTACAAATGGTTGTGGAATCTGATGAATCAGATTCAGACAATAAGCGGGCTGAGGTGTTTTTTGTGATGGAAAATAACGCAAACAAAAATATTGTTTCCTTTTCAGTTTCTTTTAGGCTTTATGATAAGGATGGCAATTCTGTGACTGTTGATTCTAATTCGGTTTCGACTACTGTTAATAAAACTTTGAATGCAAATGATTGCTCTGATGTGAGCTTTGATATTTTGCCGTATCTATCGGATTTTCCAGAGGAAGCCTATATTGTGGATTCGTTCTATGTAAAAGAAATCCGTTATGCTGATGGTAGTGTATGGACTGATCCATTCGGAATATTTTCTGAGCAGGAGCTGTTTGATTAAAAGTTCTTGCCTTGCTAAAAAAAATGGACGTACAAGGAAATAAAAATCTTTGTACGTCCATTCTTTGTGTTACTGAATCTTTCTATTAGAGAGGAATGTTTCCGTGTTTTTTGCAGAGTTTGTCGCTTACGGTTTTGCCGTCAAGAAGCTTGAAGCTCTGAACAACGCGTGCCCTTGTTTCTTCGGGATTGATAACAGCACTGATATAATCTCTCTGAGCAGCGATTGTTGGTGTCATGAATGTATCTCTGTATTCCTGACCTTTCTGCTCAACAAGCTCTGCGTTTGCAGGGTCTTTCATTTCTTTTGCGTACAAAATACCGATTGCACCTTCTGCACCCATAACTGCAATCTCTGCTTTTGGCCATGCATATACAAAGTCTGCACCAAGATGCTTTGAGCACATTGCGATGTATGCTCCACCATAAGCCTTGCGTGTTATTACCGTTACTTTTGGAACTGAAGCTTCGCTGTATGCGTACAAAAGTTTTGCACCATGGCGTATAATTCCTTTCTGCTCTTCCTGTGGACCTGGAATAAAGCCAGGAACGTCAACGAATGTGAGCAACGGAATGTTGTAGCAGTCGCAGTAGCGGACAAAGCGAGAAATCTTATCAGAAGCGTCGCAGTTGAGTACGCCGCCGAAGAATCCTGGATTGTTTCCAACGATACCAACGCTCTTGCCTTCGATTTTTGCAAATCCTGTTACAGCGTTTCCTGCAAACTCTGGCATAACTTCAAAGAAAGTATCATCATCTACAACAGCTGTTATTACATTGCGGATGTCATAGCCTTTTTTATTGTCTTCTGGCAGAACATTCTTAAGCTCCTCGGCTTTTTTGTCGCTTGAATACTTGTATGTTGGCTCAGTTTTTCCGAACAATGATGTTTTTCCAACTTTTTCTGTGAATGGAACTGTGTCACCAAAGAAGTGTGGAATGTAATCCAAAAGTTTGCGAACTTTCTCGTAACACTCTGCTTCATTCTGGCAGCGATAGTGTGCTACGCCTGACTTCTGTGAATGTATTGCTGCACCGCCCAAATCTTCAGAAGAAATGTCCATGAACATTACCTGTTTTACAACTTTAGGACCTGTAATGTACATTTCAGAAATCTTATCAACTGTAAAGATAAAGTCTGTGAGTCCTGGAGAATAAACTGCACCGCCTGCACAAGGACCAGCTACGATTGAAATCTGTGGGATAACGCCAGAAGCACGAACGTTCTGCATGAAAATGTCACCGTAGCCACAAAGTGCGTCAACGCCTTCCTGAATACGTGCTCCGCCCGAATCGTTAACGCCGATTACAGGGCATTTTATCTCGATTGCTTTTTCAATAAGCTCGGCAATTTTCTGACCATGAACCTTACCAAGTGAACCACCCTGTACAGTAAAGTCCTGTGCATATACTGCAACTTTTCTTCCGTTGATTGTGCCGAATCCTGTAATTACGCCGTCATAAGGAATTTCTTTCTTTTCCATACCAAAATTTGTGCACTGATGACGTGCGCCGGCATAAATCTCCATAAAACTGCCCTTGTCGCAGAGAGCATTTATACGCTCTATAGCGTGGAGCTTTCCTTTTGCGTGTTGTTTCTCAAGATTATACTCTGCCATTAGTCGAACACCTCGGTCTGTATTAAAGATTTAAGAAGTTTCAAAAAATCTGGCGGCTTTGCTGGCATTGCCAATAAAACCACTAGCTTCTTCCAAGTTATTTACAATCAAAAGTGTAATGTTATCGTTTTGATATGTCAATATGACAAAAAATGAAATTTTGTCATATTCGCATTTTTTTATTCGTTTTTGAGCTGTTCCGTAATAAAAGGCATAAGTCCTGTATTTTTGTATATCTCGTCCAAGTGTACCATGCCGTCATGTAGGTCGCTTTCTGCTGGCAACCATTCATACGTTTTTCTCAATGTATCTACGGCTTTTAGTGGATTATCTCCGTTTTGGTCAAGCTCCTGCTGGAATTGTTCCAAGAATGCCTGATAGTCCATTTGCTCAATCTTGCTTGTGCCAGTCATTTTTGTGACGAGCCATCTTTGTCCGTCCCATGTAAGCGTAACGGTGTCCTCTGTACGCTGGATAATTAACTCTTTCTCGTCATTGTGAACAAAGAAGAACTTTGCTGTGTGAGTTACCGTATCGCCTTTTGTAAGTGTCTTACCCCCTTCTTGCTTTAGTGGGACAGGCTTGTCTTTTCTTACTGGATAGCTGTTGTTTATATTGAATGGAACGCCGTCTATCGAGAGATGCGTTATGCCGAAAGTCCAGAAATTTTTGTTCGGTTTATAGAATATCCATTCTTCTGGAGGCATTGTCTTTGCCTGACTGTTGAAACCTTCCCGCTGTTTTGCCGTCACGAAGAAACTGCTTACAATTTCAAACACTTTGTTCATGTCCTTGCCTTTTGCGACTTCTTGCAAATTTGCGACGTTTGTTTGATGTATGAAGGTGTAGAGAAGGGCTGTCGTTTGAGTTGAGTCCAGTCCCTTTGTCGTTGCTAGTTCGGCATTAGTGCTTATAATGCTTGAAGTTCCCCATATAACAGCACAAACAGCTATTGCCGCAACGGTCAGGGCTGCTTTGTTCCGTCTCAGAAATCGTCTGATTTTTACTGCACGCAGTTTTGACTGCATAAATTGGGCTTGCTTTTTTAAGAACTCAGCTTCAGGAATTTCTGTTTTCCTTGAATCTGAAAAAAGCTCTTTTTCAAAGACTTCTTCTGAGAACTCTTTTGATATTTTGAGTGTTTGCAAGCGTTCCGATTCTTTTTTTTCGTTTTTGTAACGTTTTTCACTAGGAAGAGGAACTTCCTTCATTTTTACCATAAGACCAGCATTTATGCTTTCTGCGAGAGTTTTGTCGATTCCATTTATTAAATATTCCAATGGCATGAACAGAGCGTCAGAAATATCTGCCTGCCTCATGGATAAGTCTTGCTGAGTAAAAGGAAGCTTATCGGTCAACGCCCTGTAAGCGATTACTGCACGGGTGAACAAAAGCGACTCCTCGCCTGTAAGTCCTTTGAACAGATAAAAGCCCTGCATTTCATTGTAGGACTTTTGTTCATTTGCAACGCACCATTCAAATGTCTCTGGAGGCAAAAAGAGAACTGCG
>CADCRJ010000145.1 GCA_902803735.1 uncultured Spirochaetaceae bacterium | reverse complement strand
GTTGAGGCATCAAAAATCATAGACAGCGAAAAGATGGCAGACATCTCTCCAGAAATGGCTGTTGCTGTTATAAAAAACGGCATGATTCTGCGTGGCTCCAAGGATTTTTACAACAGTCTGAATCTCGTGATGGCTGATCTTCGTGAAAAAACAGGCGGTTATGCCAGCAGTCTTATTCTGCTAAACAAAGAAAAACGCGACTTCAAAATTCTTTCAGAAAAATTTATAAATGACAATGTTGCGGAGCGAAATTTCAAATCAATGCTCTCATACAATTTAGTTGAAAGCTGGGAAAAAACACTTGGCGAAAGCGACGGTATCATAATAAAAGATGACTATGATATGGAATCCCTAAAAAAGAAAAATTCCTTATGGGCAGAAAGCCTTAAACACGCTGAAGTCGATACTCTTATATTTTATCCCCTTTTGCAAGGTAAAGAAACAATCGGTTACCTTTTTATCACTAATTTCAATACTGAAAATCTTGTAAAAATCAAAGAGCTTGTGAGCTTGACCGCATTTTTCCTTTCTTCTGAGATTGCTTCTCATACTCTTGTTGAAAAGCTTGAAAAATTAGGGCACGAGGATCTTCTTACGGGCGTAAAAAACCGTAACGCAATGAATACTAGGGTTGATTCGTTCGTATCAGGAGAGAAAAAAATAGAAGCTCCTTTCGGAGTTGTGTTTGCAGACCTGAACGGACTAAAGCAAGAGAACGACAAAAATGGACACGCTGCGGGCGATGCAATGATAAAAGCTGCCGCAGAATACATCAAGGAATTTTTTAGCGGATATGAGATTTACCGAGCAGGCGGCGATGAATTTGTTATCATCTGCCCAGCTTGCTCAAAAGAAACCTTTGACGCAAAAATAGCCGCGTTAAAAGCAAAAACCTGCTACGGCTCAAAAGTGAGCCTTGCGATTGGAGCTGACTGGAGCCAAAACGGCGATGATTTAAGGCATTCAATGCACATCGCCGATGAAGCTATGTACCGCGACAAGGCAGCCTTTTACAGAGCCCACAGCGACATTGACCGCAGATGCAAACGCTAGCAGGACTTGCTTCTTGACTCCCACTAAACAAGTGAATGCCGTTGCCAGCGACAACTTTTCCAACGGAAGAACATCACTATACCACGAGTCGTCTCGTCCGTACCTATTCCAAGCCAGAATCCGACCAAACCAAGACCGAATTTCAAGCCCAAAATATAGCTGCCAAGCACCATTATACACCAGTTTGAGAAGATTCCGTAGAGAACAGGAAAACGAACATCCCCTGCCCCTTTTAGCGCACCAACATAAACAAGGTTAAGAGAACGACCAAATTCTATATAAATCGAATAGAGCAAGAGAGTGCTTACTAATACAGTAACCTCTGGTATATCGGTAAAAATCCTTATGACAGGCGACTTGAACAGGTTCAGAACAAGCATAAGAACCATCGAGCAAGATGTCGCCACAACCTGATAAAGAATTATCTTCTTCAAAGCAACATTATTTTGCTGTGCTCCAACATAATAACCTGCTTTTATCTGGGACGCACTTCCGACAGCAATCGCAAAAGCATAGACAAATCTGACTATTGTCTGCGTGTAAACCTGTGCGGACATTGCGTTTGTGCCAAGCGTAGAAATCATCGCCATAATGGCAATCTGGCTCATATTATAGGAAAGACTTTCTCCAGCCGTCGGAACTCCGACAGAAAGAATCAATTTGAAAAATTTTGACGGAATCTTAAAAATTCCTTTAAGCGAAAAATATACGTCTTCTTTTCGCTTTATGAACCAATAACACAAAAAGCAAGAAACCAAAAGCGAGAGCCCAGAAGCCCATGCAACGCCCTTTACACCAAAAACAGGCAAGCCAAACCAGCCGTACAGAGCGAGGGCATTACCAAGTACATTGACCAAGTTAGCCGCAATAGAAGAAATCATCACTTCACGTGAATAGCCGTAAGTACGGAGTATGGCACTCTGCAAAAGGCTGACAGCATTAAAAACACAGCATATTCCGCCAAAAATCACGAAATATTCATGAGCATAAGCCCTGACAGAATCTTCTAGCTTGTAGCAACTAAGAAGCGGTCCTGTACCAAAAATGACAAGGAGGGTCATTACGGCGGTAGCTATCAAAATCATCACCGTACTTGCTTGTGCAATATGATTTAACTCTGTCTTTGATTTTTCTGCGCCAATGTACTGGGCAAGAACAATCGAACACCCAGTACCAATCACAGAAAATACAAGCGTAAGGAAAAAAATATACTGAGAAACCATGCCGACAGCTGCTACAGCATCATTATTATATGTACTGAGCATAGCCGTATCGACAGAAGACACAAGAATTCTAAAAAACTGCTCCAACGCAAGAGGCAGCGTCAGAGAGACCATTGGAAGCTCGCCACGCCGCCTTGCTTTTACCATAATGACCTCAGATTGTTATTACCACCATGATTTTGAAGAAAAATCAAGCTCCGCCGTTGAAAGAGCAGAATCAGCAACTGGGATATTGTGCCCTTTCTTTATAAAAAAGACAATATTGTTGAGAGGAATTTCAACATAATGAACGCCTTTTTCTAGGATTTTCTTCTGTGGCTCGCCTGAATCAAGCCCAGAACCAAGCCCGCAAGTCACGCAAGTCATCGGCTCTGGAAGGTACACCATCCTGCCAGTAGCGTTCGGGACGCATACTGGTGCAATCATCAAGTCATCGCCAATCAAGAGCTGATCTTCAATATTAGGAGCAATCTCATCATCAGGATAATCAAAGCACAGCGGCTTAAAGTACATACATCCTTCTTCCGCACACTTTACGAACAGATTATAGAGATATGGCAAAAGCCTGTAGCGAAGACTGATTATTCCCCTAAAATCCTCTGGACGCTCAAACTTGTAACATTCCTGCTCACGAGTGCCAAGCGCCGAGTGATTTCTCATAAGAGGCGTAAATATGCCTACGCTCATAAAACGAAGGAGCATCTCACGACTTGTGTCGCAGCCAAAACCGCCCAAATCGCAGCCAGTATACAAGAAGCCGCACATATTCAAGGACGGCAACTGTTTGAGCAAGAGACTTATGTGTCCCCACCACGAGCAGTTATCTCCAGTCCAAATGCCACCATAACGGTGCATTCCGATATAGGAAGCTCGTGAAATCATAAGTATCTTATCTTTGCTGTTGTTCTCAAAATACTCGGCAGCGGCTCTCGTCATGTTGTAACCATAGAGATTATGAACCTTGTCATGGCGGACAAGGACGGAACCGTCGCAATCAGAACCGTTTTCTCCAAAAGCCCCTGCAATCTTTTCAGGAACCCTGTGGTAGAAGCTTTTGTAATCCTCCATGCTGTTTGACAAGCCAAGAACAGCGTCTTTTACTCCCCACACGGTATAAACATCGGGATTCTTGTTTGTAATGGCAGAGCTAATTTTTTCGTAAGCAGCTTTCAATCCATCCTCGGAATAAAAAAGCGCAGGCTCGTTCATGTCATTCCAAAAACCGTCTATACCGCTATCAAGAAGAACTTTGTACTGCGAGCCGAACCATTCCCTTGCCTTTGGATTCAAGAAATCCGTAAAATGAGAAAATCCTGGCCAGACACCTGCGGCAAAAGGCTTTCCATCTGATTTTTTGCAAAAGAAATCCTTTTCGATTCCCTCTTTATCAACAGCGAAGTTTTCATCTACCTTTATTCCTGCATCAATTATAGGAACTATATGAATATTTTTTTCTTTAAAATCGTTTATAGTTTTCTTAAAATCCTTGAAGTTTTGGGAATTTATCGTAAAATCCCTAAAACCTATCATGTAGTCAATATCAAGGAAAATAGCATCCAATGGGATTCCGTTTTTTTTGTAATTGTCATAAACCGTAACCAAATCAGACTCAGCACCGTAGCCCCAACGGCTTTGCATAAAGCCAAAAGCCCATACAGGAGGCACGTAGCTTTTTCCAATCATCTTTCTGAACTGCGATATTACTGAAAGAATCTGATTTTTATCGCCAGAATCGGGTTCTATAAGATAAACCGCTATATGAGGAAATTCTGCCCGAACATAGAACGTATCTGTTTTTGTGTAGCCAATGTCAAAGGAAAGTTTGCCAGGATAATCAAAATAAAGACCAAAAGCTTTTTTTTGTGACGGTGACCAAACTACGACAAAATTATGTGCCCCGTAAAGTGATTTTTTCTCCTCCGTATGGCATGGGTCATCAGAACACCAGCTTTCATAAAGCTTTCCACGCTTATCAATGCCCCCTGTCGTTTCTCCAAGACCAAAAACTCTGTCCAAATCCAAAAGTTTGTATTCGAACAAAAAGCCATCTTCAAGCGATATTTTTCCCGTATGGAATTTTTCATCAGAATTCTCGAAGATTTCCGAATCACAGGGAAAAGCCACGACAGACTCTGTATCAAAAGGTTTTCCGAAGACAAATTTTTTTACCATGTTATCCTCACTTTATCAAAAGCAAAATCTAAAGCCTTACAAGGTATTCGACCAAAAAAGCAATACCACAGCAAGCACACGCCACGGGGAATAATCCCGCACCAAAAAAAGCAAGCGCAATACCAAAAACAAGGGCACAAGCCCCTGCCAAAACAGAATCAGTAGCATGCAAAATTGCAGGGAATGTCATTACCGCAAGCGTGACATAAGGCACGTAATACAAGAACGAGCGAATAAATCTGCTTTTTATTGGCTTACGAATCAAAGTAAGCGGCAAAACCCTAATCAAATATGAAACTATGAACGCTATAAAAATGTAAATGTACGGGTTTCTAGTCATTAAATGCCCCCTTTTTCTCTGCGGATTGCTCAGTACAAGGTTCGCTATCCTCATCTATAGGTTTGAGATAAGCCAATATTGCTGAGATTGAGACCGTAAGGATAATAGTCCTGTTCCCTGATGAAAGATTGCTTACAAACGGAGCTACTGAGCAGATATAGCTCAAAGCAAAGCTTACTGCAACAGCGGTGGCTATTGTCATGTTCTTTTTTGCAGGCGGAATTATAATCGCCAAAAACATACCGTACAATGCAACAGAGAGAGCATTAACCATCAACGACGGAAGCAGGTTGCCCGCAAAAACACCAAGAGCTGTGCCTATGCTCCATAAAGGAACCGCGACAAACATAACGCCATAGTTGTACCACGGATTTAAGACACCCGGCCTTGAAATAGCAACGCCAAAAATTTCGTCCGTGATTCCAAAACCTACAAGCAGCCTGTGTAGCAAAGATGTTTCTGGAGAAAACCTCTGACTTAAAGAACAGCTCATCAAAAGATAGCGAGCATTTACCACAAAAGTAATCAGTGCGACCTCAATATATGCGGCGCCTTGAGCAATCGAAGTAAAAAGCGCATATTCCCCTGCAGAGGCAAGCTCAAGAAAACTAGCGATAAAGCCCTGAAAAGTCGTAAGTCCCGCATTACGGGCTACGATTCCAAGCGAGAATGAAACCGCAAAATAGCCCAAGCCGATAGGGATTCCTGCGGCAATAAAGAAAAAAAAAACAGATTTATTT